>CAZEMD010000013.1:0-14932 GCA_964513225.1 uncultured Candidatus Bathyarchaeia archaeon
CGGTGGTCGCCGTATCATTAGGGACTACTATGGCTCGGTGACGTTGCCCGAGGTGGGCAGGGAGTACGTGGTCTAGCCGGGGCCGAAGACTGGGCGTTTCCTTGTAGTAGGTTACTTGCTATAAGCGTTTTTCCGGGGGATCGTCGAGTTGGCTTTTCCCTTATAATTGGTTACTTATTATAAGCGTTTTTCAGGGGAGCCTATTTAGTTATTATTAGCTAAAATGTTGTGTGTTTCTACAGCGATTCCGCTACCTTGATGCTGGCCTCGATCATCTCAGGGATCTCTCTTCCCTTGAGGATGTCTTTGCCGGCTGGCATGAACGGGTGCGACATTATCATGGTTTCTGCCTTCGTCTCCCTCAGCCTATGGAGAGACTCTATGTAGATCGTTTTATCCATCCTGATGAGGTCCTCGCGTTCCCCGCACACGGAGTCGCCTGTCACCAGCAGGCCATGCTCCTCGTCTAGCAGGCAGATGGCGCCTGGTCTGTGCCCCGGGGTGTGTATGACCTTGAAGTCGCGGTCGCCGAGCCTGAGGGTGTCCCCGTCCTCGAACGTCAGGTCGGCGGATGGCACCGCCTCGGCCTCTAGGCTGTGGATCGCTATCCGGGCGCCGGTCTTCTCCTTGAACGCCAGGTTGCCTTTGACGTGGTCTCCGTCGCGGTGGGTGTTCACGATGAGGGAGACCTCGTCCAGGCTTCTACCCCTCTCCCTTATCAGAGGGAAAACGTGGTCCTCGGGGGTGTTCTCGTAGCCCGTGTCGACTATCCCTATGCTTTTCTCGCCGAGGAGCACCAGCACGTTGCAGAACCAGCCTGGCCTCATGTCCTGGCGTACGACGAATAGATCCTCCGCGACCTGCTCAGTGTTTCTCACAACTATCCCAAGATGTAGTAGCCGTTGTGAATAAAAATGGTTTCCAGCGGTTGTTCCTGATGTCTCTTGGGGGCGAGCCCTGTGAAACAAACCTCTGCCTGGGCAAGGTTCATTTGTGGTATCGGGAGGAGTTTCAGCTCGCAGCCTCGTCCCCAGGGTGTGGGACGAGGGTCCTGTAGGGGCAGTGGAACTCTGTCCTGTGGATGACCTCGCGGACGACGCCGTCTAGGATGTCTATCACCTTAGACGCGGTCTGGACGACCATGGGGTCGTGGGTCACCACCATGAACGTCTGGTTGTTCTCCTGGTTCAGCCGCTTGAGGAGCCTCAGTATGTCTTTGGTGCGTTCGCTGTCGAGGTTCCCTGTCGGCTCGTCGGCCAGCACGAGGGACGGCTCGTTTATCAGCGCCCTGGCTATGGAGACGCGCTGCATCTCGCCGCCGGATAGCCTCAGGGATGGGTAGTTCACTTTCCCGCCGAGGCCCACCGCCTCGAGGAGGCTCGTCGCCTTCTTCCTCGCCTCGCGGCCCGGCGTCCGGGCTATGAGGGCGGGTAGCATGATGTTCTCGACGGCGTTGAGTTCGTTTATGAGGTTGTAGCTCTGGAAGATGAAGCCTATCTTGCGGTTCCTGAACTTGTCCTTCTGTCCGCCGCTGAGGTTGGCCGTGTCCACGCCGGTGAGGAGGACCCTGTACACCGAGCTCGTCTGACCGCCCACACGATAGTTCACCTCGTATGCTATGACGATTATACGGGGCGCCAACGCCTCCACGCCCGTGTTCCTTGCCAGTTGCTTCATGATGCTGCTGTCCGTCTCGTCTAGGAACTGCTGCTGCTCGTTCTGGATGACTATGTCGCCGTACTGGAAGTTTGTGAGGTCCCGCTCAACGGCGCTGAAGACGCCGCTGAACACCACGTCGTTGAACGTAATGAGGAATATCATAGCGGCCACGGCCATGGACGCCGTGATGAGGCTGCTCCTGCGCTTAAACAGCAGTCTTCGGGCTATGAGGAAAAGGTAGCTCATGGATATGTCTGGAACTCCAGATAAACGGCCGTATTACAACATTTTGTCTTTACCAGTTGTTAGCTCAATACTTCGCAGCTTGCACCGTCTTGGGTCTCTAGAGAAATATGAAGGCGACCCCGGCGACTATGATTACGGTGCCCACGATGATCTTGGCCGTGATGGTCTCTGTCCCCCTGAGGAACATGTGGCTGAAGAGAATGGCCCACAGCGGGTTTGTGCCGGCGATGGGCTGGATGTTGGTGATGTTAGAGGCCGAGAGCGCCATGAAGTAGAAGATGTAGGCGACGCTCGAGATTATGCTGGAGACGCTGAAATGCTTCAAGGCTTCTCTGTTGAGTATCAGGGCCGGCCTACCAGGGTTCCTCATCTTGGATACAACTATGGCTAGCGTGAGGACCAGCAGCGAGACGGTGCTGGTGATGGCCGCGCCTGCCAAGGGGTACCCGATCTTGTTCAACCCCACCTTCCTGAAGTTCGTAGAAGAGGCGAACAGCAACGCGGCTACCAGGGGGTAGACGATGTCCCTCCTGTTCCAACTAGAATGTCTCCCGTTGTGCCATGTTATCAGGTTGACGCCGAGGAAGATCATCAACGCGCCCACCACGAGGGGCAGGGTGATCCCCTCGCCCAGGAAGACGACGGCTATGACGACGGAGAACAACGTGTTGGTGCTGACGATGGGGGTTGCCACGGTCACCCCCAGGCGGTCGATCCCTGTGTCCCTGAACGTCCTCGCCAGCCCCGGCGCGCATATGCCCGCCAAGACGAAGTACCAGAGGCCGGCTAGGCTGAGCTGGTCTACGGGGTAGAGCAGGAGAGTCATGCCCCAGAGCATGACGGTGTTGAACGCCAGGTAAGTGAGGGCGCTGGTGTTGGGGTTGCTGTTTTGGAGGCCCTTCCTGGTGGGGATGGTCGAGAGGCCCCTCAGTATGGCGGTTATGAGTACGTATGCCTCGGGGTACATTTTCATCCCTCAGCGAGCGGAGCCCCGCTCCCGTATACAACAGCGTGTGTCCATTGATTGACTATACGCCAATGAATCGGATCTCCTTCGCTTCCTCGGTCACAGCGCCATATAATATATGTGAAAAAATGGGGTCCCCCGTTCCGCCTGTGGTTCACGTGGCTTCTAAGCGACGCCCATGGCGTTCATGAGGGTCAGGGCGTAGACCTTCGTCGTCAGTATCACGTCCTCGACCTTGATGCGTTCGTCCGCCGAGTGCCCGCCCTCGCCGCCGTGGCCGTAGCTAGCCACGGGCTTGTGAACTCTCTGGACGAACCACCCGTGGTCGCTGCTGTGGCTGCCCCCCGCGGGCGGAGGCCTGAACCCCGCTACCTCCTCCACGGCGTCCTGTATCGCCTTCACCAGATCAGAGTCCGCCGGCGACACGGAGACAGGGTTCCCGTCCTCGAACCTCGCATCCACTTCCACGTTGAACTCCGAGTCCTCCGCCTTCAACGCGTCTATGACGGCCATGATCTCTTCCTGAGTCTGCTGGGCGGTCTCAGCCGGCGTGTACCGCCTGTCTATGATGATCTCGCAGCTCTCCGGGACGTTGTTGTTGGCGACGTAGCCTCTGATCCCGTTCATCGAGAACCTGGACCTCATGACGGTGTCGGTCCCAGGCAGATGATACTCGCGGCTGTTTACTTCGTCCGCCAGGGGCTTTAGACGGCCGACCAGCTTCGCGGCTTTAATCACCGCGTTGATCCCGTCCTCCAGCCTTGATGTGTGGGCGCTCCTGCCCATCACATTGATGTAGTAGTTCACGGCGCCGTTCGCCGCTATCCCTATCCTGCTCCCGTCTCCGCCGTGGGGGTAGAACAGGAAGTCCACGTCGTCGCCGTACCCCTTGTCGAGGATGACCCTGTACCCGTACTTGCCGCCCTTCTCCTCGTCGGCGACGTGGGTGAATATTATGTCCCCCTTCAGCTCTACGCCGCACTCCTTTATGGCCCTGAAAGCCATGGCGACGCCGCAGGTGGCTACCTTGTTGTCCCTGGCGCCCCTGCCCCAGATGTACCCGTCGGCGATCTCGGCCGCGAAGGGTGGGTGACTCCAGGTCTCGGGGTCCCCCGCGGGCACCACGTCGTAGTGGGTGTACACCATGGCCTTGGGGTCGCCCGTGGTGCCCTTGTACCTCGCGACAACGCTGATCCTGTTCTCCGCGGGTTCGACGAGCTCCACGTCCAAGCCGTCCCTCTCGGACTCTTTGGCCATGAGGGCGGCGATCTCCGACTCGTCCCCCGTGACGCTGTTAGTCTGGATGAGCTTCTGCATGAAGCCTATTATCTCGTCCCTGTGGTCGTCTATGTAGTTCAGAACCTTATCATTAACTGACATAAATGTACAAAACGGTATTATCGTGTGATCTAATTATAAGTTTTTTCAACACCACAAGAAAATACTTTTAGATTATACTCTCTATAATGGGTTTATCGATGTAGTTATGGTGAATCCTGTATTATGTACATTAATGTTTCATATAATACTATACGAAAAATGAAAAAGTAAATATGAGTAACAATACTTAAACACAAAAAAGAGGCTTAAAAAAGAGTGGATAAGATGGGTTCAAGTGATCTTTATGCGGACCTCATACTGGTAAACGGCAAGGTAATCACCGTCGATGAAGAAGACAGCGTCGCGGAGGCCGTTGCCATCAAGATGGGCAAGATAGTCAAGGTGGGCACCACCGAAGAGGTGGAGGCAGTGGCCGGGGAGGAGACCACCCGGATAGACCTGAAGGGTAGGGCGGTTCTCCCTGGTTTGACGGACTGTCACGTACACATGATATCGGGGGGCACCAGGGCCCTCGACCAGAGCAGGGTGGACTGCAGGGACTTCTACCACCCGGAGATAAAGTCCATCGAAGACGTAGTGGAGAGGATGAGGGAGCAGGCAGAGAAGACCGAGAAGGGAGAGTGGGTTGTGGCCGTCGGCAGCCCCATGCAGGACCTCAGGTTTGAGGAGAAGCGGTTCCCCACCAGGTGGGACCTGGACAAGGCTACCATGGACCACCCCGCGTTTATTTCCTTCGGCGCCCACATTACCGTCGCCAACAGCCTGGCGCTGGAGGTCGCGGGCATCACCAAGGACACGCCGAACCCCATAGCGGGGCTCATCGTCAAGGACGAGTCCGGTGAGCTGACCGGCCTACTACGGGAGAAGGCGCAGAACCTCGTCTCCAACCTCACCTCGCCCGGTGGCAAGGAGATAATCGAGGACGCCATCAGGAGGGGCGTCACCATACCGGGGGCCTCGTCCTACACGTTCGAGGACCTGAAGGAGGGCGCTAGGACCGCCGTCCAGAAATGCATCGAGAGGGGCGTCACCACGGTGCACGACATCGTCACCTCCGCCGAGGAGATCAGGGCCTACCAGGAGGTCCTAGAGGAGGGCGACCTGAAGATGAGGATACACCTCCTGGTCAGGGCCTACGAGTCCAGGATCAAGGCCGAGAGCATACTGAACCTGGGCCTGAAGACCTGCTTCGGCAACGACTGGCTGAAGATCGGCGGCATAAAGATGAGCATAGACGGCGGCATGACAGGGTGCAACGCAGCGTTCTACGAGCCGTACGTCCACGAGCCCTGGAACACGGGGGTCGTTAGGATACCTCAGGAGACCCTCGACGACCTGGTGGACAGGTTCCACAAGGCGGGCCACCGCCTCTGCGTACACGCCATAGGCGACAGGGCCTACGACATGATACTGAGCGCCTACGAGAAGGCACTCAAGGCGACGCCCCGAAGCGACCACCGCCACAGGATAGAGCACGGGCCAGCCAACATGCTCTGCACCCCCGAGCGCCTCCAGAAGATGAAGGCCCTCGACATATTTCCGCTGCCCAACATCAACTTCCTGTACTACTTCGGGGACCCGCTGTACCACGTTCTAGGCGAGAAAAGGATGGAGCACGCCTTCCCCTTCAAGATGCTCCTGGAGGAGGGGTTCAGATTCTCCAGCGGCACCGACGCCCCCGGCTACATGCCCGTGGACGTGCTTCGGGACATATGGGTCTGCGTCGCCAGGAAGACATGGGACGGCGTCCTGGTCTCCCCCGAGGAGGCCATCTCCGTCATGGACGCCATCAAGCTGTTCACCATCAACGCCGCGTACGCCGGCTTCGAGGAGGACATCAAGGGCTCCATCGAGCTTGGTAAACTCGCAGACCTCACCGTGCTGAACGAGGACATACTAACCGTAGACCCCGACACCATCAAAGACATCGCCGTTGACTACACCATCGTTGACGGGAAGATCGTGTACGAAAGGTAAGCACGGAGAGACGCCTCACCCCCCCTTAGTTCATCGAACAAAGGAGACAATGAAACCGTATTTTCGTTGTGCCTAGCATAAGGCACAGACGAGGTGTGTAGGGGTTACTATGTTTCCTCGGGGGGCTTGAGGTCCTTGAAGAACATCCAGTAGAGGGCGTCCCCCAACGCGAATATAGCCCCAGAGAGCAGGGGCGGGAAGACCGGTGATAACTCTATCAGGTACCCGCCGATGGAGGGCCCCGCAGTGGATATCACCAGCCTGGGTATGTTTATCAACGCGGCGCCTGAGGCCCTGACCCGGGGGTCCAGTATCGCCATCTCGTAGGACTCCCGGAGGGGATGGCTGATGCGCTGAAACGCGTTCCTTGAGGCGTATAGAATAGCCGCGACCAGGGGCGTGGGCGCGAAGGCGAGCGAGAACATGAAGAACGCCCCCAGCGCCCTGATCAACACGGTTCCCTTGACGTTCCCGATCCTCTCCTCTAAGGCAGGCGCCAGCAGGTACGCGATGGACTCGACGAACTGAGCGAAAGTGAAGACTACGCTCACGACGCCGATGCCGACGCTGTACCTGACGCTGAACCAGAGCGAGAATATGTTCAGGGTGATGCCCACCGCCATGGTATCCATGACCCGGGTGGTCGCCAGCTTCAAGATTATGTTGTACTGGTCCCGGGGGATAGAGACGCGCCCTCCCACACTGGAGCCGGCGCTCTCCCTTATCAGGGAGATCAGCAGCACACAGATGATCGTCAACCCCAAACCCACCACGAAGAGAGGCTTGAACGAGGCAACCTCACCGAAACCCATGTAACTCTGGAATATCACGGGTAGCCCGCTTATGAGGGGGCCGAGGATGCTCAAGACGGAGCCAAAGAACAGTTTGAGCGTGAAAACGGTCGTCCTTTCCTCGTGGGTCGAGTAGTCCGCCAGCAGCGCGTTCACGATCGGCGACCTAGTACCCTGATACGTGAACACGGCTGACGCGAGGATCAAAGCGACGTTCTCAGTCACTAACGGAATGAAGTAAAACAGCGAAGAGAGCGCCACGTTGACAGACAACAGCCTTCTCCGACCGAACCTGTCTGACAGCAGGCCGAACCCGATGTCCGCTACGCCCGACGCCAAGGTCGAGATGGTTAAATAAGTCCCAACGAGCAGGGGGCTGAAACCGAGAACCGACAGGTAGATGGGCACGAAGACGCCCCTCATAATCATCAGCATGGCCGCGATGGAGCTGAAGGCCAGCAGGACCTTGACGTCCCTGCTGTACGACGAGACGCTGCTGAAGATGGTCGTCTTCCGTGGCATGACGCCAATAGATGGACGATGGTTACATAACTTTTTCAGTGACATGCTTCGCTGAAGGATGCCAGTTAAAGAGAAACTGGTTCTTGACGTGTTGCACCCGTTCTCGTTGACGGTCTATGCGCCGAGTGCATTGTAGGGGTTGATGTTTAACCAATCTTGTATGAATAGAAAGAATAAAAAATGGTTTCTAGCCGGCCTGCTACTTGGGGGGTTTGAACGGCACGAACCCGGCCTCGCAGGAGTTGCCGAAGGCCACCCAGAACTTCAGCTTGTCAGGCTGGCTGATGTTGCCGAAGGAGCTGGAGTGGAACGATGTCGCCGTCCCACCGGTGCTACCCGTGCCCCTAGACCTCTTGCCGTGGACACATATCGTGTAGTCGCTGCCCTGGGGGCAGGCCCCCTCGATGTGCTCCTGGACCAGGCCCGTGCCGCGGCCGCCGTGGTCCCCGAGCAGGGTGGGTATCTTGTCGATGGACAGGGGCTTGTGCATCTCAAAGAGCTCGTGCCACCTCTCCATCCTGAAGAGGCCCCTCGCCTTGGCCACGTGGTACCCGTACTCTGGGTCGGTGTTGTCGGAGATGACGTTGCACCACTCCTGAGTCTTGGGCGTCGAGAAGTACGGCGAAGCCCCCGCGTCGAACCCGTTCTCCGGGTCGATTACCTCGATGTTCCTGCCGGCGTACTCTATGTGGACGGCCCTCTTCTTGTCCGCCAGGTAGATGTGCTGGCCTCCCATCAGCGGGCCCTGCTTGAACAGGTCGATGGCCTCGTCTATGTTGTCAGCCTCCTGGAGCACGATCCTCCTTATGACGCCCCGGTACCCGTAGTCGCCGAATATCTCGGGCTTGATGGAGACCCCGGAGCCGAAGAGGCATACACCCTTCTCGTTTATACCGCACTGGGTCCCCGGGTACTGGGGGCTCTTGTTCTGGAGCACGAAGTTGTTGTACTTGTCGTTCTTGTACCTGATGATCGCCATGTGCCTGAGGCTCTCGTGGTCCGTCTCGCCGTTCCCCCCCACCAGGGGCTTGCTGTCTACGGTGGCCTTGCCGCACGCTATGAACCCGTTGCAGTCGTCCTCGGGGCCGGTGGGCGCACCGGGCTCGCCTCCCGGGGGAAGGATGACGGGGAACCATGAGCCGGCTAGAATCATCTTCTCGTAGGGCACGCCGGCGCCGTCGGCCTGTCCCCTGCACTCCTCCCGGAGCCACTCAGGGGTCTTCTCGAGGGCCTTCTCCCACTCGGCGTAGAGGCCCGGGGCCCTCTCCTTTATGGTGCACAGGTTGTAGTCCTCGGGTTTGGGCCACGTGTCGGCGTAGTACGGGTTCCCGAAGGTGAGCTTCTTCATGTCCCTCTGGAGACGCTTCTTGAACATCTTCCCCCTCTGGAACCCGATCTCATAGGGTGAGCCGCTTAGATCGATTATTTCGTGCAGAAAACTGGGCTGATTTCTCATACCATATACCTCCCCATCGTCTAGTATTTGAATTTATATTATATATTAAAAATCTAATAGATTTATTGATATAAACCGGTAATAATTTATCTGGTTTTTCATAGTTTTTTGTGAAAAATAAAGAAAAAAAGAAAAAGACGCTGTAGCTACTTTTTCCGCAGCCGAAGATCCCAGTATATCACAGCAGCGAGAACAACCGCCGCCATGACGTAGGAATAGCTCCTAATCGAGGGATTCAGCAACGCGTCCAAGCGCCCAATGGCCATGTTTATCCTGTACGTCGAAGTCGTCCCATAGGCGACGCCGAAAGACACCATCATGGCGTACCTGCCAAACTTGTTAATGGGGCCCATCTGTTTGGGCCTAGCCTTGGTGGTGAACAGGAAGTAGCTGAGCACCGACACGGTGATGGCAAGCATCAACACGGAGTTGAAGATCTCGACGGGTGATGAAAGAGACAGGAAAGGCTCCGCCACAACCACCATCTGGTTGAATATGTCCGTGAGGACCACTCTGCTGATGGCTAAAGCGACGCCCGTCCCAGTGATGAGAGCCAGGCCGTACCTTGACAGCCAGGACCATCTCTTACTGAGGTTAGTGAATAGCAGCGCCCCCAAGACCAAGGCTATTATGTACTGGGGGTTTCCGTTGAAGACTCCGTTCACGCCGGTGTTGATGATGAACCAGAAGTTGGTCACGAATGTATAGCCTGCCGCGACGCCTATCAGGGCGTGTTCAGCTACACGAGACAGCGGATTCTCCTTGTAAAGCAAAGAAAATACGCATATCATCAAGAAGGCGCCGATAAGTTGACCGGTGAAAGCTAGATCCATTATTCCTTACCTCCCTTTAAAACACCGTACAGGTACTCAATGTTCCCGACTATGAGCGCTATGAGAACCATCAGCGTCGTAAGCGATAAGGCGTTGACTAGTCTAAGGGCTGGGCCTGGCATGCCCGCGAGATACTCGTATTGGGCGCACCCTGCCGAACCCAAGATCGCGCCTGCAACTTGGCCGGTTTCAAAATAGACAGATATGGTCGGTAGCAGCATTCCAACGACGATCTCCACCATGGTTCCCCCGTAGGTTTCCTGATATTGCCGTATACCGTATGGCGCTGGGGTACCGGATTCCGCCCAAACCATGAAGGGGATGTCGTTGCCCGTGTTCACGTTCTCTAACATGTTCAGACTGGTTGTTGGTGTGCCGAAGTAATCGTTCGGTACTAGCCCTTTCATGTCTCTCAGGAACTCCGCGAACCCAGTTTCTAGGCCCGCGATGTACCCAAGTCTCACATAGTCTACGTCGTACTCTATAGTTTCGCCGGGGTTCCTGGCCTCGTATATTTGTATCGCGTCCTCGATTATCAGGTCTATGAATGGGACCCCTACGTCGGCGAACGCGAAGAATATTATTTTGCAGTCTTTTTCCCATAATCTTACTGCGGTCCTCTTTGCACCTGACTCCAAAAGAGGCCACTGGCCTCCGGAGATGAAGTTACAGTAACCGACCACAGTGCTATCTGGGACGGCCTCGATTGCCTCGTGGTAGCCCCTCGAGTATTTATCTATAGGGAGTGGGATGGCTATCGGGTAGATCAGCGGAACAGACATTACAATTAACTGTATTACGTACAGCAGCCTGCGACGGTCTATTTTCTGGAAGTCGAAAGTCAAGCGGCTCCCTCCCCTGAAGACCCGGCTTTCTGGAATAGCGCCTGTTTATGTAGGAACAGAGCCGATCCAACGGCTACCGTTGCGATTGCTACTGCTATTTTATAGCCTCTGAAGCCGGCGGTGTTAGGTACATCGACGATCCAAGGTACAACTTGACCGATCCCTGGCCAGATCACATGGCCAATGGATGATCCCCACATCAACGTGAGGAAGCCCGCGACCAGCAGGATTGAGGCTTCAAGCGTTCTAGCTCTGAATGCTCTGTAAGCGGCGAATACCACGTAGAATCCTATGATGGCGTAGACTGTTGCCGCTGCCGGAACCTGCACGTTGTTGTATAGCCATTTGAAGTATGTGCCGCCTGTACCCTCAAGCAGGCCGAACCCGATTGTGGTGAACAGGAAGGCGAGTAATAGCACCGCATACTCCCAGTTAGAGCTCCTCTTGATTACTCGGGAGCCATAGACCTTCATTATGTTCGCCGAGCCGAGCAGCATCGCGAACGCGGCGCATATCGCCGTAAATGTCTGCAGCTCGCTGTTGATCGATTGCACTACCTCAGGTACGGGGAAGAAGAACTCGGCTACTAAAATCAATATGATAGCCGATATCAAATATCCCGGAACTTTGTTTTGCCAAACTGACATTTTCATTCACTCCTCAAATTCCCATTAAGTTCGATAGGGGTATGCCAGCTAGGGCAAGCACCACTCCTAGGAGGATGCCTCCTATCACCAACAGCTTCATGACATCTTTAGCGAAGATGTTGCCTATGTCCCGTGGCTCCTTTCCGACATACGCTCCTAACGCGTACATCTCCTCGCCTATTATTGCGTAGTCCATGGTTGGTATGAAGAACGGCATGTTGTCTGGCTGATCCGTTCCACCTACACCAAAGATACCTAATCGAGCACTAGTTTCTGCGACAGCCATCGATATCCCCGACCAACGACCCACCATTATGTTCGCGCCGACGTTTTCTCTTTCAAAGATAGACATGACCGCCGTGGCGTAGACCTGGTGGTGGGGCGATAGGAACCTGACGTCGTTTTCGTTGAAAGCGTCCGGAACCCCGGCCTCCATGTACGCTTCTCTGACCCTTTCTACTTGCACAGGGTACGCGGTGTGTAGCATGGTGGGCACTATGATTCTCACTCCAGTCTCCGCACAGAGTTTTGCCGTATAGGAAAGGATTTCCAGTGCAGACAATGTGACGGCGACTTCGGGGTGGTCAAGGTTTCTTTGACCGCAGTGAATCACTAGGGGTCTACCGAGCTCAGCGCATCTACCTACTCCTTCGCTTATTGCTTCGAAAGAAGCTAGTTGTCTGAGAGGTACGTCGTTTTTCTTTGCGTATTCAGTTAAATAATATAGTAAAGCAGTTAACGTTATTACGAATAGGAAAGCTAATGCTCTTCCTTCATTGAAAATTTCCATATTTTTTCTAAATACCAACATTAATAGTATATATTTAAAAATCTTTTCCTATTACACATATTATTCATTAATGAAAACTGAGAATATAACTTAGTTAAATATTCCTATGATAATATTCATATTATAGTATAACGATGTAACTCCATTTCTTATTCCTGTAATCATATAAATGTCATAATTAACTCATAAACGTCCATCTTTACACCAAATAACACATAATTCACTTTTTATATTTACATAACTATTATTCAATAAGTAGATGGATAAATAGTGCATTATTGATAAGAACGACTTACCGCATTACTTCCATCACTCAAAATCACCAACAGTAATCTAAACGATCCTTAAATCAAATTAAGGTTTAGAAATAATATGTAATAAAAGGAGTTAATATTACTTCTTCTTGTAAGCTATTTTACCGTCCAGAATGGTGATCTCTGGTTTCAAGTTCTTTACCTCATCAGGAGAAACCTGCAAGGGGTCCTCCGGTAAAACAACCATATCGGCGAGTTTACCCGGCTCTATGGAGCCCTTGACATCCTCCTCGAATCCGACCCAAGCCGCGTCGATGGTGATGAGGCGAAGCGCCTGCTCGGGCTTTATCCTCTCCTGCGGCGAGACCACGTTTCCGTGCTCCGTCTTGTGTGTGACGGAAGCCCAGGCGTCCCTCAGGGGGTTCACAGGCCAGTACCCGGGGGCGTCAGAGCCTATGGAGAACCTGAAACCCTCCTCTAGCATGGTCTTGAACGGGTAGAGGTCCTTGCATATCTCGGGTCCAAGGCAGGACACGAGGAACTCGCCCATGCCCGCGAGCACCGAAGGGTTAGGAAGCGGGATGAGCCCCAGTTCCTTGGTCCTCTTCCTCTGGTACTCGTCGAAGCACCACTGGCCTAGGTGTTCCACGCGGTGCCTGTGATCCTCCCTCGGATATTCCTTGAGGGCCTTCTCGAATGCCTTGAAGGTCATCTCGTGCGCTATGTCGCCGATGGCGTGGACGTGGCACTGCAGCCCCGCCTTATGGGCTTTAAGTATCGTGTCCTCGAGTAGCTCCTGGGGTATCCTGATGACTCCGTGGTGGCCGGGTTGATCGGCGTAGCCCGCCGAGAAGGCCGCGTTGCGGCCCGTGATTCCGCCGTCGATGCTCATCTTGACTCCCCCGATCTGCAGCCACTCGTCTCCGAGGCCCGATATGATCCCGAGCTTCAGCAGGGGTTCGAGGGTGGTCTTGGACTCTATCACTCGTACGAGGAGGCGGAACCTCAGAGGCAGCTTTCCCTCTCTCCTCAGCTCGAAGTACGCGCGGAGGGCCTCGGGCCGCGTGACTATGTCGTGGAGCGTGGTGGTCCCGGACTTCAGGACCTCGTCGGCACCTATGAGGATGCCTTTCTTGTACTCCTCCACCGTGGGCTCGGGGATGTTCCTCCACACCAGGTACTTGGCGGTCTCCCTAAGGACGCCCATGGGCTCCCCCGTCTCGGGGTCCTTCACGATCCATCCGCCTTCGGGGTCCGGCGTGTCCTTCGTGATGCCCCCGATCTCCAGGGCGAGGCTGTTTGCTATGTTTATGTGGGCACCGCAGTGGATGGTTACGGGGTGCTCTGTGGTGACCTCGTCCAGCTCCCAGCGGGTAGGGAACCTCTTCTCCTCGAACTTCAGGTCCTGGCCGGGGCTCCCGTGGCCTATTATCCATTTACCTTTCGGGGTGGTCTCGGTGCGCTCTCTGATCTTCTCCAGGAGCTCCCTGATCGAGTTTACTTTGTCTGTCCGTACGTCAACCTCCCGGATGGTGGCGACGCCGTCGTCACAGTAGTGCACGTGGGTGTCGATGAGGCCGGGGACCACCGTCTTTCCACCTAGATCAATCACCTCCGTGTACTCGTCGGCGAGCGGCTTGATCTCCGCGTTGCTGCCCACCTTCAATACTCTGCCGCATTTTATGGCGACTGCTTCCGCGATCTCGTTTTCTTGGTTTACGGTGACTATATTTCCGTTAATTAGGATAATATCTGCCCTAGAATCATTCATTACTTTTTTCTCGGGAAACATTTACAACACCTTTGATTCGGTAATGTATAATGTATATAAGATGTTCGTTGATTGTGTCATTTTCTTTTCACTCTTAGTGCAGTTTTATTTTTTGATGATAAACCGGAGACGCATCCATTACATATAACTAAAAATATAGTTTAATTCATTCAGGATCTGACTTTATCTTTAGATGAAAACTGATGTTATTCGTGCGAGAACATGTGTTTCATCAACTCTAATTTCGAGCGTATTTAATAATCCAACAAACCTCATTCAGCTGGAAGAGTGTTCATGGCAACGAAGAAATCGATCATATATTTCCCCGGCCCCGGGGATCACACCGATGAGACCCTGAAGGAGGCAAAGAAAAGAGCGGACGAGCTGGGCATAAGGGACATCGTCGTGTCCAGCACGGAGGGCACCACGGCCCTGAAGGCCGTCGATGTGTTCAAAGGCTACAACGTCGTGATCGTGACCCACGTCACGGGTTACAAGGAGCCCGGAGATCAGGAGGTCAGCGACGAGAGAGCGCGGAAGATACGCGACAAGGGAGGCAAGATAGTGACGGCCGCCCACGCGTTCTCCGGCGTCGATCAGGCCATCAGGGAGAGGTTCGAAACGGTCTATCCCTCGGGGATCATCGCCCAGACGCTGAGGATGTTCAGCCAGGGAATGAAGGTGGTCGTTGAGATCACCGCGATGGCTGCAGACGCGGGCCAGATCCCCCCGGACAAGGACGTGGTGGCCATCGCGGGTTCCCACAGGGGAGCTGACACGGCCGTCGTCGTCAAGCCGGCGAACTCTCGCGCCATCTTCGATACCGTGGTGAA
>CAZEMD010000013.1:15032-17192 GCA_964513225.1 uncultured Candidatus Bathyarchaeia archaeon
GGGTAGAAGGGGACGTACCCGGCCTCACAGGGGTTCCCGAAGGCCATGTACATCTTCCTCTGGTCGGGGACGTGTATCACCGACCACGCGTTGGCGTGGAAGCTGCCCGACTGCCCCTGGGGGCCTTCGCTGCCGTGGGCAGCGCATCCGTGGGCGCAGATGGTGTAGTCGCTGCCTTGGGGGCAGGCTCCCTCGATGTGCTCTTGGATCAGGCCCGTGCCTCGGCCGCCGTGGTCGCCGGTCATGGAGGGTATGTCCTCCAGCTTGAGCGGCTTCTTCATCTGGAAGAGCTCGTGGTACCTCTCCATCCTGAACACGCCCCGTTTCTTGGCGAAGTGGAACGTGAACTCGGGGTCGGTCTCGTCTACCATGACGTCGCAGAAAGGCTGCATCCTGGGGCTGGAGAAGTATGGGCTGGAGCCGGCGTCGAAGCCTGACTCGGGGTCTATGACCTCGACGTCTCTCCCGGTGTGCTCTATGTGGACGGCTCGTTTGGTGTCTCCTATGTACATGTGCTGGCCTCCCATCAGGGGGCCCTCCTTGAAGATGTCTATGGCGTCGTCCAGGTTGTCCGCGTCCTGGAGGACCTTTCTCCTTATCATGATGCGGTACCCGACGTCTCCCCAGAACTCGTGCTTGACGGAGACCCCGGAGCCGAAGATGCATACTCCTTTCTCGTTCATTCCGGCTTGGCCTACGCCTAGCCCCCGGTTGAAGTGGGCCTGCTGTACGTAGCTGTTCCCTACCTTGTTCTTAACCCGTATCACGGAGAGGCACCTGATGCCTGCGTGGCTGCCTTCGCTGTTTCCTCCTACGAGGACCTTGCCGCCCGCGGTGGCTTTGCCGTAGGCTACGAACCCGTTGCAGTCGCCGTCGAGGATGGCCTTATGCCCTGCCTCTATCTCGCTCCTCAGGAAGAAGGGCAGCATGTCGCCCATGATCAGGACTTTCTCCAGGGGAACCCCTGCGCCCTCCGCTAGTCCCCGTGCCTCCTCCCGGAGCCACTCAGGTGCCTTGGCCAGCGTCGTCTCCCATTTCTTGTGCTGGGCAGGGTAGTTGGCCTTCAGGTAGTCCAGGTTGTACTGCTCTGGCGTCGGCGTCGAGCCGTAGTAGGGGTTTCCGACGGATAGGTTCTTGATGTTCTTTTGGACATAGTCGGCGGTTAGTTTTCCGCGTTGGTAGCCTATTTCGTATGGTGTCCCGCTGAAGTCGTATACTTCGTGCAGAAACGATGGTTGGTTTCTCATACTTACCACTAGTCACTCCCTTATATATTAAATATTTAAAAGACTAATGTTTTGAACATTTTTTAAATAATAACAATAAAGACGTGGGTTTGGGTGATCCTCAAATACGTCTTCTCCATCGCCCCTTCTTATCCATAGATGTCTGGCTCTGTGGATGATGCATTAAATGGCACATGATGCTGATTGTTTGTTGTGTTTTGACGCATGCGTCTTATATATCTCGTGTTGCTACTATGGTTCTTCGGTGGCTTAGGCTGCCGTGTAACGCGGAGGGGCCCTGATTCCAGTAATCAGGCATCAACCAAAGGATTTCTCCTAGTCGGGGCTCCTCCCATGTTGGCGTGTTTGTTACAAGTAGGTTGTAATCTTCGAAACTTTTTTGTGGTTGTTGCCGGGATAAAATCGTCTTGGTGGGTTACACTTTTGTATATGATTGATCCGGAGAGAAGCCGTTCTGGGGCTGGTTTCGCCTGAAGAGGGTTGGTTTCCCCTCAGATGTGTGGACCCCCCTCCCCCTATTCACGTAAGTAGCAATCTTTAGAAAAATTTCTTTATATTACGCTGTGTGCAGTAATTTTTTTTCTTCGGTATATTAGATGATTTTTTACATTCTTTAGCTTTAATACAATTATTAACAAAGAACAAGCGCTGCTCTCATTACGAATGTCATATTTTAACTTGGTTTTAAGCTTTGGTGGTTTGGCTTTATTTGCTAATGAAGAAATCCATAATACATTGAAAATTAGTAAAATGAAAACGAGTATGTATGAAATAACTATGGAAGAAATTATTGAACTCCTTAAGAAAGAATCGACTAGAGAGACATTATTACAAAATTTCATAGGTATGGCCACTAGAACATTCATGAAAGAATCATTTGAAATTATTAGGAAGTATTGTAGACTGAATGGAT
>CAZEMD010000014.1:0-16411 GCA_964513225.1 uncultured Candidatus Bathyarchaeia archaeon
GATTTATGGTTTTTCTTGTTTTATGGTAGAGGTATCAGGTTTCATCGAAGGGCCACATGGGCCTCGGTATGTTCCTGTACGTGAACCACTCCAGGTTGGGTGTGGTGAGCCCCGGCGCGTCCACCTCTATCACGGCCTTGCTGAAGGGCTCGTAGGCCGCCCTGAAGTGGCCCCGGCTCTTGAGCACCAGTATCTTCTTGTCGGTGGGCTCTATGCCGTTCCGCCTGTATATCTCGGGGTCGTTGGGGGCGTGGCTCCTCTCCGTTAGGATGATCTCGATCCCCTCCACGTCGATGACTGCCGTCCTTCCCACGTCGGCGGGGACCCCCACCGCCATGGCCTTGTGGATGAACCTGCCGTCGGTGAGGGTGCGTACAGTTCCCTTGACCCTGACTGGCTTCCCGTGGTAGTCGTCGGTCTTGCCGCCGATATCCATGTTCAACGTGCCCTTCACTCCCACCTCTACTGTCTTGGCTACTGCTTCGGGGTCCTTGATGCAGGCGACGCCCACGTTCACGGCGCCCCGCCTCAGCAGCTCCCTGAGTATCTCGGTGCCGTCCCCCGGGGCTCCTCCGCCGGGGTTGTCCGCCACGTCGGCGAGGATGACGGGGCCCTCGGGTGCGTCCATCGCCGTTTTCACGGCCTCCTTGATGGGTGTGAGCGGCTTCAGGAACTCCTCCCTGAGGCTCCACATCTGCTCGCCCAGCTCGTCGCTGAGTCTCTGGGCCAGATCGGGGTCTCCGTCCGTGACGGCTACCACCGCGGAGCCCACCCTGTCGACGTCGGCGTAGGGGAACGCGGGAAAAAGGCAGACGTTGATGACGCCGGGCTGCCTCTCCATGCGTCTCGCGGTATCCAGCAGCTTCACCATGGGGCCTTCCGCGGTGCGCTGGTTTATGGTAGGAGGCACCATCCTGAGCTTCCTGTGGGCGACGACCGGCCGCAGCTCCCTCCTGACGGTCTTCACCATGCACTCGGCTGCCTCGACGCCCCTCTCGTACATGTCCACGTGGGGGTTGGTGTCGTAGCCGAAGATGGCGTCGCAGTGCTCCACCATCATGTCCGAGACGAGGCCGTGCAGGTCAAGGGTTATTATGACCGGGGTGTCGCCCACCAGCGCCTTGACCTCCCGTAGCAGGGTCCCCTCCGCCTCGGGGACGTCCTCGGCGATCATGGCGCCGTGGAGGGAGAGTAGAACCCCATCCACCCTCCCAGCGCCCCTGACGCCCTCCTTTATCTCCTCCACGATCTCCCAGTAGTCCTCGTTCCTCAGGGGCCCCGCCGGGGTGGCCCCCGCCGTTATCGTCGGGACGTACTCGAAGCCCTCGCGCTCCAGGACGTCGATGTAACCGCCTACGCCGCTCCTAGTGCCCTTGTACTTCTCCACGATCTCGTCGCCGTAGATGGGACGAAAGTCCTCCAGCGTCGTCTTCACGGTGCTGAAGGTGTTGGTCTCGTGGGACATGCCGCCGATGACTATACGGTGATCTGACATGGTTAGAATTCACACGCAGCCGTATATAACATGAGGCAAGCCCGTAAGCGTTAATGATCCACGGAGAAAGCGGGACAGATGTTCATAGGAAAATAATGAAGGGCGATTAAGCCCTGTGGTGCCTCACCTTAGGGTGATGATCTCCTTCGTGTACTTCTCCAGCTTGGAGTCGTCGAGCTCCACGCCCAGCCCCGGTCCGTCCGGCACATGGACGAAGCCCCCCTCGAATCTGATGGGCTCCTTGACGACATCGTCCTTCATCCACTCAGGGAACCCGGACAGCTCACACTTGTGGGTGATGACACGCCTGTACGCCGAGATTAGCTGGGTGGCGGCGGCGAGGCTGACGCCCATCTCCACGTCGTCGTGGAACATGCATGGAATGTTCATCACCCGGGCCATCTCAAGCAGCCTCCTGGCCCCTGTGACCCCGCCCCACGGCCTGTATGTCTTGAGCCCGAGCACCCCGACTGCGCCCACGTCTATGAGGTTCTTGACGTCCGATAGCAGGTACATGGACTCGTGGGGCATTATGGGGGTATCCACCGCGGCCGCGACCTCCGCGAGGGACCCGAAGTCCCACCACACCGTGGGCTGCTCCACCAATTCCACACCGAATGGCTCGATGGCCCGTATCATCTTCACGGCGTCTGAGACCCCGTAGCCCTGGTTGCAGTCCACCCTCAGCGAGACTTCCTCGCCCACTGCCTCCCGGACGGCTGCGGTGCACTCCACGTCCTTACCGGGACCGATCTTGAGCCTGATACCCGTGTAGCCACTGGCCACCAGCCCCTCGGCTGTCGAGGCCACCTCCTCGGGCTCACCTAGGCCGATGAGTGCCACGTTGGGTATCTTCTCCGGCTGTGACCCTCCGAGCAGCCGGTGAACGGGCACTCCGAGCGTCTTTCCCTTGATGTCCCAGAGAGCCATGTCCAGGGCGGCCTTAGCCATGCTGTAGGTAGGCGCAATATAATCCATCCTCGCCCATATCTCCTCGGTCTCGAAGGGGTCCAAGCCGAGCAGCTGGGGGGCCAGCCACCTCTCTATGACGGCTGCGACCACGGGCTGTGACTCCGGGGAGAGCGGCGGAAGCGGCGGGCACTCGCCTACTCCGGTGACTCCTTCGTCCGTGTGTACCCGCGTCAGTATGAACTCGAAGGGCTCGCCTTCCCCCAGGTTACCGTATCGGGCTAGCTTCAGCACCTTGCATCGCGGTAGGTCCACGGGGATGATCTCGATCTCTTTGATCCTCAACTCAAACACTTGGGATAAACCATATCGATTGAGTATATCAGGTTTAAACAAGGTTGTTCTGGGGGCTTGATGCGAGATTTTATCAGACATACAGGTGACTCAAGTAGAGGAGTGGATTCCATGGTTTTTGGCTCTGATAAGATCGGGTACGAAGTGGTCGACGGTTGGGGCAGGCTCCCCGCTGGGTGGATCTTTGGGCGCGTCGTTGGAGTCGCTGGAGACTCACGGGACTACGTCTACGTCCTAAACAGGGGCGAGCATCCCGTGATAGTCTTCGACCGCGACGGCGGATTCAAGGGTTCATGGGGGGAAGGGGTCTTCAACGCCCCTCACGGCATCTACATCGACGGCGAGATCACATACATCTCTGATTACAGGGACCACACCGTGAGGAAGTTCACCCTCGAAGGCGAGCTTCTCCGCACGTGGGGCACCAAGGACCAGCCCGGAGGAGAGGGGAAGCCTTTCAACAGGCCCACGGACGTGGCTATAGCCTCCACCGGTGAGATGTACGTCTCGGACGGCTACGGGAACGCCAAGGTGCACAAGTACTCGAGGGACGGTGAACTCCTCTTCTCTTGGGGGGAGCACGGCTCCGGGCCGGGCCAGTTCGACATAGTACACGACGTCTGGGTTGCGGCTGACGACAGGGTGTTCGTCTCGGACAGGCAGAACCACAGGATACAGATATTCACGCCGGACGGCGATTACCTGGCGGAGTGGACGGGGTTCCGCCAGCCCTGCAGCGTCTACATCGACGACGAAGGGCTCGTATACGTACCCGAGCTCCAGGCCAGGTTTAGCATACTGGACATGGAGGGAAGGGTCGTGGCCAGGTGGGGTGGGGAGAAGAGCAGGGAGCCTGGCCTCTTCATAGCGCCTCACTGCGCGTGGGTCGACTCCAACCGAGACCTTTACGTGGGTGAGACCCTGGAGGGCAGCCGCATACAGAAGTTTAAGAGAATAAAGTGACCGCGCTATCTGTGTGACCCGTATCTAGGTGGTCAAAACCACCTGCCCATACCGCTTTTATTCGGTGGCATTAGCAGATGCCTCATGCTCAGGACCCTAGAGCTGGCCCACCGCAGGAAGACGGTTCGTAGATTCAGCCAGGAACCGGTGGACCTAAACAAGATAATGCAAGCAGTGGAGGTTGCCGGCGAGGCGCCTTCCGGAGCCAACTACCAAGGCTGGAGGTTCTCGATAATCTTGAACCCGAACATCAAACGAACTATAAGAGAGGCCTCTGAAGAGGGTGAGAAAGCGTTCTACGGGAAGGTGTCGGGAGACTGGAAGGAGTGGCTTAACGATAAAAAACTCAGCCACAGCAAGCCGTACCTTGAGAACGCGCCGGTGCTCCTCGTCGTCTTCGCCCGCAACGACGTTCCCTATTCCACGGAATCCGTGTGGCTCGCTATAGGATACATGCTTCTCGCCCTCGAAGAGCTCGGGCTGGCGACGGTGACATACACGCCAAGCGATACCAGGCTGGTCGAGAACGTCATCGAGGTCCCCGAGGGCTACAGGCTCGAGGCCATACTTCCCATAGGGCGATCAGGTGGTGACACGTCGAAGCAGCCGAGAGAGTCTGTGGACAGCCTAGTCAAGATCTATAGATAGTGGTTTTCCGGGAAACGACTCTACGAGTCTTATACACATAGCATGATGTGTTACGTTAAAATTTGTTGAGCATTTCAGAGAACTCGTCCAGCTTGATGCCTGTTCTCTCCGAGAGGACGTCGTGGACTCGATGGTAGTGTTCCTTGGATTCCTTCATCATCTCGACGACATCGGGTTTAAGCCCCACAGAGTCGCTGCCGTCCTCCATGGCCGCGACGAGGTCGATTATTCTCCTCGCGGCAGCCATGACCTCGAAATACTCGATGTCAGCGACCGGTCTCCCGCTGTGCTCCCCGTACAAGGAGAGTATGGGGTCTCTGTAAACGTCACCGCCGAAAGTCGTGTACAGGAGCAGGGTCCAGCCCAAGTCCATTCTGTGGTCCCCGATCCTGGAGGCGCCCCAGTCTATGACCGCCTCTGAGCCGTCCTCCCTCAACATTACGTTCATCCCGTGGTAGTCCATGTGGACAACCGACTGATGAACCGGCTCGATGTACTGTTTACGCTCAGTCAACCAGTCGACGACGGGCTTCAACCACTTTATCTGCCCCTCGGCCGTCCTCCTGTACCAGTCAATGTTGTCTTGGACGGGATCGTCGTGACACGGTAACTCTGTGATGCCTTTGAAGGGGATGACGTCGAGCCGGTGGAGCCTTACGAACAGTCTGATTAACCTGTTCAGGCCTCTCTGTAACTCCTCGGGGTTCTCGTTCCTGTATGCGTCGTCCAACGTCGTCCCAAGGATCCTCTCCATGATGATGAACGGCTTCCCGATGGTCCCCCCAGATTCTTCGTGGCTGTATACCTTGGGCACGGGGTAGCCTGCCTCGTCAAGCTTCCTCATCAAGTAATACTCTTTAGCAGACTTATGACCCGCGCCGTCTCCCTGGAACACCCGTAGGACCCTGTGCTCCTTGATATGGTCTCCGTTTTTCCTTGAATCGACTTCGAACGTGTATAGCTCGGTCTCCCAGCCCATGTTTATCTCTTCGAGGCTGGCCACGGATACGCTTGTTCTATCCCTGTAAAGCTGCTTTAGATGGGTTACAAGCTGTTTGGCCAGAGTCTGCTTGTTCATCTTGAAACATTTGGATGTCGTGGATAAAAAGAAGATCAGGTTTATTCTACCTGATCCATGCCCAACAACCTCGCAATCTTTTGGTAGCTCTCCTCGAGGGGGTACTCGGGCTGCATGCTCAACCCGAAAGGCATCTTACGCCCCGTCTCCTCCATGTACCTGAGCCCCTCGAGCATGCGTCCGGCTTCGCCAGCGGGGATGCTGAATATCATCTCGTCGTCGCCGGCCATTGCTCGCCACCTGTCGCCACCACATGGAGTGCTGATGCAGCACTCGCCCTTCTGCATCGGGAACACCACGCTGTATACGCACGCGGAGTGGCCGCCAAGCCTGGTCTCCATGTCCAGCCCGGTCCTGTACGCCCACGCGAGAAGCATCAAAGTCATCTGGGCCGGGTTAAGGTAGACAAGTATGACGTCGGGGGTGAACGAGGCGTTGGTGAGCGGCGAAGAGACGACGCCTATATACTTCCCGGCGGGGAGTCTGGGGAACTCTTCGCTCGCCCACGTTTTCCCTGCCTCGATGTCCGCTACGTCTGATGGGTACCTGTTGTTTCCCTCCAGAAAATACCGGGGAGCCTCCTCCAGCCCATACCCTATGACAGGCTCCGGGCACCACATGTCCTCCTTGAGCTGGGCCACCGTCAAGCCGCGGCGTCTACTATACGAGAAAGCCTGGCACGTCGAGAGGCTGTACCCTAGGTCTCTCCGGGGCCTCACTGCGTTCGCCGGTATCTCGTCAACCGTCTCCAGGAGTCTAACGGCTATGGGCATGGTGGCTACCCTTAGCTGAGACTCTATCTGTTCAGCGAGTTCCTTCAAACTCATGACAATCAACGGTACTATAGCCCGACGCCCTTTTAAAAAAAGGTGACTCGGATCTCGATCATATCCTTTTTTTCATGTACTCCTTGACCCGCTGGCTCACTGAGCCGTCTGGCAGAACGTAGTCAGGGGACACGTAGCCTTCCTCCTCGAACCTCTTCTTCCTGACACAGCCTTTCCCACCGTTCCAACAGTACGACTCCACCCACTTACCTTCAATCAGGCCTAGATCATACGCCCTCTTCACGCCGGAGGACGCGTTATACCATACACAGAGGTTTTTCTTCGCCATGCCATCCCTCAATGATCCTTGATACCCATTATATGTTAGCTTCTAGAGTCATGAAATTAAAGCGACAATAGAGAAGTTCGTAGCTACGCTTTAGACGCCTATTTTTAAAAGCCAAACGAGAACCTACAGGTAGATCGATATGCCGAAGAATCATTACCCTGAGGAAACCGCGAGATACGACACCCGCAGCGAGAAGGCGGGCTCGAAGGCGAAGACACTGGACCGGGTGGCCAAGGCCGCCTACGACAACAACCGTGCCTACGAGGGATGCGCAAGGTGCGTCCTTCATGCGCTGCAGACCCATATGAGGGTCATCGACGACGACAGGGCGTTCACCGCCGCCTTCAAGTCGAGCACCGCGCTTTCAGCCGGCGTCGCCAGGAAGGGCGAGACCTGCGGTGCGCTCATAGGGGCCCTCATGGCGGTTGGGCTGGAGACGGGCACCACGAGGCTTGACGACTTCGACGGGTACGTGGAAACGATGGGGGCGGCTTCGAGCATCTTCGACCGGTTCAAGGAAAGGTACGGGACCGTGAAGTGCATGGAGATACAGGAGCGGCTCTTCGGGCGAAGCATCGACTTCTTCAAGGACGAGGACGCCGAGTGGTGGTACCGGAACGAGGGGCTTGACAAGTGTCCAGGCGTCTGCGCGGTGGCTGCGAGGCTAGCCGCCGAGGAACTGTACAATATCCGTGGACAAGGTTAGCCCCAGTCTAAATCTATTGAATAGAGGCGGCAACCGTTTATCTCGGCGTGTGGTTTCATGAAAACAGTTCCGATAAACGATTCACGTCGCCAAGTGTTTCCAGACCGTTAACCGCCTGTATTATCTCTTCGATTTTCTCGCCGGGCAACTGCGTCGATGAAAGCGCGGCGAATTTCTCCTTCACGAAGCTATAAGGTATTGGCAGCTTGTCCTCCTCGAACATGGAGTAACGGCCGTCCTTGGTGGTTATCTCGAGCCTCGTCCCGATCTTCTGTGGGAACACCCTGTCTATCTCCGGGTCGGCGTAGACCTCCGTCTTCCGGCCCAGCTCCACCACCCGTGGGTCGCGGTAGCTCTCGAAGAACTCCTTCATGAACACCTTGCCCTCTACGAGGGCGATGGCCGCCGCCACGGCGGGGTGGTTCTGGGCGTGAAGCGGCGTCTCGGCCACCTTAAGCTGGTTCTCGGCCGTGACGTGGTTCAGCCCGATCCTTATCTTCTCCACGTCCTCGGGCTTGAATCCGTGCCTCTTCTGGGCCTCTAGGGCTAGGCGGATGGGTGGACAGAGCTCATGGCAGCACGCGTACGGCTTGAACTTGCATGAGAGGATCTTGTACTCCTCCCCCAGTCTCTCGGTCAACCGCCCAGGGTCGTAGCCCTCCGCGTGGGTGTTCAGCAACCCGTACTTCCCCTCGAAGACCGTCGACGGGCCGGTGTAGCCCTCCCTCGCAAGGAGGGCCGCGAGAACCCCGTTCATGGCCGCCTTACCGGCGTGAAGCCTCTTACTCATGTCGCCTGAGGAAAGCCACTCGTCGAGGCCGGCCGCCTGGGTGCCCGCCAGGCCGAAGGCGTTAACCATCTGCCCCTCGTCGAGCCCAAGCATCTTGCCGGCTGCGGCGGAGGCGCCTATGGTTCCTACCACGCCTGTGGCGTGGAACCCCCTGTCCCTGAGGCCTGGGTAAGCCGCGGAGTCGACGCGGCAGCCGACCTCGTATCCTGCCAGCAGGGCGGTGATGAGCCGTCTCCCGTCGACGCGTTCAGCCTCCGCCGCGGCGTAGGCGGCGGGGATTATGCAGGACCCGGGGTGAGCCCAGCTCGGTCTCGCGCCGGAGTCGTCGGCGTCTATGCCGTGGGCCATGGTGCCGTTCGCAAGTGCGGCCGTCATCATGGGGTACCTCCCTTCGCCCACCACCGTGGACTGGGGCTCCCCTTTCATCTGCTTCACGACGTCGATAACCATCCGGGACCAGGGCATCTCGTGGGCCCCGAGGATGTTGCCCAGGGTGTCGAGGAAGTGCATCTTGGTTTTTTCTATCACTTCGGTGCTCAGGTCCTCGTACCGGAGGTTGACCACGTATTCAGCGAAGACCCTGGAGTACTCATCCATGAATATTACCTAGGCTTGAAGAGATTGCTTTTGGTATATTTCTGTTTCATCTGCTTATCATCTTTGGCCGGGAGGGGGCGACAGGGTTGTTTCCCCTAACACGTTTATTGCATGCGTGACTTATCGGGCTCGATGGGGTTTGGCCGTGTCGGTGTTGATATCTTCCAAATCATCCTTTCTAGGAAAACCATGATCAACATTCAAATCCACATAGACCTATATAGGTTATAACATACAATATATATTATTTCGATCAGCTATATAAATAGCCGTTGATCTCAGATGGGTGAGGCATGAGAAATGGAAATAAACATAGAAGGCCCGAGTTCAACAGAGTATAACGTCTTCGAAGAGATCATAAAGTCCAGAAGCCACCTTCATATGACGGACTTAACCCCTAGCAGGGAGAACATTGAATCCTTGAAGGCGGTTCAAAAAATCATCCTATACTACGAGAACAAGGCCCTATCCTTAGATGAAGTGTTAACCAGAGTGCTGGAGTCATACAACGAGACAGTCCCCTACAAGTGATTCGACGTGTATCTAGACGGCTCTTGGACCCGGTAGCATGAACAACACCAAAGAAGTCGATTTTCTGAAGCCCAAGCGTTTAGTACAACACCGATTTTGGCTTTATATGTAAACAGATATAATTTTGTTACATACCACATATTTTGGTGGTAATTATCTATAATTTTGATTTATCAAAGGATGAAGAAGAACACGCGTTAAAACTGCACAGAGAATCGATCGTGATCGACGCACTTCAGGAAGTCTTAGCTAAAAAACCTGACACATATTTCCCCGAGTTCATAGACGGAGGGGTAACAGCATGTTTCCAGGACGTCGAGGGAGGCAGCGACCCGTCTCCCTACCCCCAGGTAGTCCCAGGTAACTTCAGAAAAACCGTGGCGGGGTTGGACAAACTCAGGAAAACAGTGGAAGGTAACCACAATAGATTCGTTTTCGCCGAGTCCGTTGAAGACATAGAGGAGGCTAAGGAGGAGGGGAAGATCGCCCTCATACCTCACATACAGGCTTGCGCGGCCCCCATAGAGAGTAGCTTCGTGTTCCTTAGGGCGCTACACAGACTCGGTTTGAAGATCATACAGCTCACGTATAACTCTCAGACGTCGGTGGGGGCCGGCTGCTGTGAACCCTACGACGCCGGGTTGACTCTCCTCGGTAGAGGGATAGTCGAGGAGATGAACAGGATAGGCGCCGTCATCGACGTCTCCCACGGCAGCGACAAGACCATGGACGACGCCATTGAGGCGTCCAGAGACCCCATAATAATATCTCACTCCTGCTGCCGTGCCATAAGCCCGTCCCTGAGGAACACGGAGGACGAGACCATAAAGGCGTTGGCGGAGAAGGGCGGGGTCATGGGGCTCTGCGCCTGGCCGCCGCTGCTATCCCTGGATCAATCCAAGAAAAGGTCTACCCTGGACATGTTCCTGGATCACGTCGACCACGTGGCCGAGAACGTCGGTGTAGACCACGTCGGGGTAAGCACAGACACCAACTGGAGAGGTATAGACGAGAGGTGGTGCAGCCAGACGATGATGTACTGGCGCAGAGACAGGCCCGACATATATGGATACGACGAGCCGCTGAACCTTTACCCTCCGCCTGTGGTGGGGCTGGAACGGGAGAGCTGTCTACCGAACATAACCAGGGGGCTGGTGGCCAGGGGCTACTCCGATGAAGAGGTCATGAAGATCTGGGGCGGGAACTGGCTCAGGGTGCTCAAACAAGTATGGGGAAAATGACGCTGTGAGGAGAGCCCCGCCCCCATGACACATCTGTTAGCTAAATGTAACCATATTTTTCGTCTAGTAATAAAATTTTAAACTATAAAAGAACAAGTAGATGGATCATGCTACACAGCGACGTACTAGTAATAGGCGCAGGCATCCTCGGGTTAAGCTCCGCATACCATGTCAAGAGGACCAACCCGGACCTCAGAGTCCTGGTGATAGATCAGTTCAGTGGACCCGCGCAGGGAAACACGGCTAAGTGTGCCGGCGGCTTCAGAGACATGCTTACGACAGACGCCAACAACAAGCTCTCCGCGTCAACGATCAGATGGTTCAGAGATCTACAGGAGAACCAAGGCCACAACATCGGCATGTACAACGTCGGCTACCTGTATCTGCTTAGCGAGCCCGAGTACATGAAGAGAAAAGAGTCCTTCAACGTCATGGAGAAGATCGGAGTCCAGCTGAAATACCATGAAAAAGAAGACCTGAAGACGAAGCTACCGGATCTCCAACTGGAACATGACGAGGAAGCGGAGGAGATGGGGCTGCACCCCATAGAGATAGGGGTCCAGGGCCTCAACTGCGGCATAGTAAACGCGGACGCCCTCGCCAAGACCTACGAGACCCTGTTCCTCAGGCTAGGGGGGGAGGTCCAGTACAACACGACAGCCGAGAAGCTGGTTCTGAGGCCCAGAAACGAGTTGGGCATACCCGGTGAGCCGTTTGTCTGGCAGTCATCCGAGATCGTGGGCGCGGAGACGAGCAGGGGAATGATAGAGGCAGACACGACAATCGTGGCGGCTGGGGCATGGTCTGGGAGGCTCCTGAACGCCATCGGCGTGGACAGCTACATGAGGCCCAAGAAGAGGAACCTGTACGTGTTCGACCACCAGAACCTGAAGAGGCTGATTAACACACAGGGGTTCAACGAGTACGGGAAGCTCCCTATGGTTCTGCTACCCGACGCGAATGTCTACATGAAGGCTGATCTTCGGGAAGGCAACATCTGGTTGGCTGAGACCGGGGGTATTGGGAGAGAGTACCGTCTGGAGGACGACCCGCAGCCCGACGAGAGGGTGTACACCGAGAACGCGTACTACAGCGTTGTAAGGTATTTACCGTGTTTCAGGGACGTGAGGCCGGTCAACATGTGGGCGGGGCAGCGATCGATAAACGGCGTTGACAAGCAGCCGGTGGTGGTTCCTACTCCGGGGATGATCTACGTGGGAGCAGCGACGGGTAACGGTATAATGAAGAGCGATGCTTTGGGAAGGACGGTTGCGGCCCTGCATAACGGCGAGGCGGAGGCCGTGCTGTTTGATGGTAGAAAGTTGCGCGTAGCAGACCTTGGGATCAAAGACAGGAAAGTGGGAATCGAACGATTCTAGATGTCTGATGCGTATACCCCGTTATTATTTACGCATCTTTTCTCCATATGGAAACCACTTGTTTGTGCTTTTTTTCAACGTGAAGCGGGCTCGGTGGGATTCGAACCCCGCTGCCTGTGGAGATATCTCCCGAAACATTTCCCCTTTTTTATCGATGATTTTATAGGGTTTAACCAAATCCCTGATTATATCCCTACATCGATGATTTTATCCTCACTAAACCATATTCTGTTCTTGAAATAAAATGGTTGAAGCTTCATCAAGAATAAGTGAATCGATTATTGAGAATCTCTCATTAACATGGCAAATGTATAAAGAAGCAATCAACAACATCCCAGAAAAAGAATGGAGAACTGGGGAAATAGACTATCTAATACCTGCACGGTTAATTCTACATGGCTTAGAAGTCCTGGACTACTACTCGACCACAACCCCAGAAATTTCCATACAAGGGTACCAATTCAAACTAGATGATCAGAAAATCCCGGCTGAACAATTACCAAATCAAGCCCAGATGGACACATATTTGGAGGATGTTAAGGAGAAGTTGGAGACTTGGATTAAGGGGTTAGATGACGAATCGTTTCATAGCCCTGAAACTGGGTTCCCTTGGACTGGAAGTACCTTGTTAGGTAGGTTATTGTATTCTCTTGAACATTCTCGTCATCATCTTGGAGAGTTAAACGGTGAACTTCGTAGACGAGGATTACCTAGGATAAAATGGAGCTACTTCAAAAAATAGCACCCTAATCGATGATTTTATCAAGGATTCCTTTAAATAAAAACAGGATAGAAGATTTTATCCCCATCTCACTGGTATTAATTATCATGTCTGAATGGCATTACGTCCAAGATGTAAAGAGGGATAAAACAGAGAAATTCTGTGAAGATGCAATGGAAAAATATCCTAATCGAATTTATAAAATAGGTACTGCAAGGTCAAATAATCCTGGAATGACCGCTGTCTACTATAGAGAAAAATAGCCTTAATCGATGATTTTATCCTCACTTCACTATAGAATCAGATTCCTAGTGGTATTAAGAAAAAAGGGGATATATGTCCTCATTTAACCTGGTCACAACACTTTCTCTACCGCTATGATCTCGTCATAGGATCCGCCGACGCCGTCTATGAACCGTTTAACGTACCCGGTGTCCGGTGCATCCCAGTCGCAGATCCCTACACCTTCTTCGTTATGACAGGTGAATTATACTAGATTTTTTATCCTCTCGACCCTTTCAAGACCCAATGAACCCATCAGCACTAACGAAAGAGATCAAAGAATATGCCTTGAGTCATGGAGCAGAACTCGTTGGGGTACTTCCACCCGAATCTATAGACGCTTTCCCTGAGTACTGGATTGGATGGCAGACACAGCAAGCATCCAAGAAGACAACAGACTACATGGAGGACGCCAGAAGCATCATGGTTCTCGGATATCACGCCTATGACGACATACATGAAGCCCAGATAGCCCACAACGGCAATATCGAGTACCCGGTCTACACTAGGATGAGGCTCTACGCGAGACGCGTAATGAGACAACTGGAGGAAAAAGGCTACAAATGCATCGTCTACCCATATAACTTGAGCCAGAAAAAGATGGCTCAATTAGCAGGACTAGGCCCCATGGGGAAAAACAGCCTGATCATCAACCCGGAGTATGGACCATGGATCAGGCTCCAGAGCATATTGACTGACGCGCCGCTGGTCCCGGATCAACCATACACCCGAGACCTGTGCAAAGACTGTACAAGATGCATCGATGCGTGTCCAACCGGGGCACTCTCACCATATGTCGTTGACCCGGAAAAGTGTCTCGTAGGAATATCAGAGAAAGACCTCGCTAAGCTGATAGAGGAGGACCTGTGCTTCACTGATTTTAGGGATGTACCAGACCGTCTGTTCAGGGAGTACATGCCTAGGTTTACTGCAAACAGCGTGTTGATGTGCACTGAGTGCCAGAAAGCTTGCCCATTTGGTAGAGATAAAAGAGGCTTGAACTAGTGGAGTCTCAACCCACTGGCTACCCTTTCAACCTCCCCATGACTCTCGCGCGCGAGCTATTTGAAGAATACAATCAATAATCTTATTCAAAGTCATATACAGAGATAATCTGGTTCGTATGGGTAGGCTTGAGGATAAGGCACTGGATTACGCTAGTAAGAAGCACAGGGGTCAGCTTGATGATCGTGGACGACCGTATTTCTTTGCACACGTGATCCAAGTCTATAATGTGTTACAGGATGTGACTGATGACGAGGCTACACTCTGCGCCGGACTCCTTCATGATGTCATCGAGGATACGGATACCACGTATGAGGAGCTGGTTCATGAGTTCACGAAGGAGATAGCTGATCTGGTGATGGAGGTTACCCATGAGGGTGGTGACTTGAAGGAACATTACTTCCCTAGGCTCCATAGCAGGAAGGCTATCATGGTTCAGTTTGCGGATAGGCTCAGTAATATGTCTCGTATGCGGGACTGGCCTGGGGATGTGCAGCAGTGGTTCCTTGAAGATAGCTGCTACTGGAGGAGGGCACCTAGGGAGGTGTCTGGTTGAGTCATCTTGAGGAGAAGGCTCTTGAGTTTGCGAGCGTCAAGCATGAGGGTCAGCTTGATGATCAGGGTAGACCATACTTCTTCGCTCACATCATACAGGTGTATAGCCTGTTGAAGGACGTAACTGATGACGAGGAGGTTCTCTGCGCTGGTATATTGCATGATGTTATCGAGGATACGGATACCACTTACGAGGAGCTGGTTCATGAGTTCACAAAGGAGATAGCTGATCTGGTGATGGAGGTTACTTTTGATGGCGATAACGAGACGGGTAGGTATTTTCCTCGTTTACACAGTCATAAGGCGGTTGTGGTAAAGTTTGCTGACAGGCTGAGCAACCTCGTCCGCATGGTTGATTGGCCCGGAGACTGGCAACAAGACTATCTAAGACAGAGTTGTTTCTGGCCAACAGAACCCACGAAACCTAATCGATGACTTTATCCTCACATCATCTGGTTCAGATTGAACCCACCGCCATTCTAGTCTAGGAGTGGGGTTCGAACCCCACCAATGGTGGATACTACAAATTTTTTCCCAGAATACCAAGTAACACGACACAAGCATTGACACGGGTGATCGAACTCTAACCTGATTCGAGGCATCCCCCGAGACACCCTCCCTCTTATTCACCGCATGAACGTTTTTTCCGTTGGTGGATACGCAAACACATACTCATTTGACGTGAACAAGATTAAGATGGGGATTTAAGCGGGCTCGGTGGGATTCGAACCCACGACCTCCGGCTCCGCAGGCCAGAATCATGTCCTGACTAGACTACGAGCCCACCCACAGATACCGGCAACCAGTAAATAAGCTATACTGGTGAGGCCCCGCTTCGGGTACCGTAGCAGACAACGCCTTGAACGATGGTTTCCACAGACACTGAGACGCGTACTACGTTATTCGTAACAGAAATTCGTGATGAATGGTAGTGAACAGCGTATTCTTACGTTCATCGTGGCTCTCATACGGGAAAAGTAAAGATTTATATTTGCACCTTCATTGAAACGCCTTATCAAAATGTTACTAGTTACATGCCCCCGCGTGCTCGTGGGAGGCACCCTGATAGATGGTACTGGCGGGGACCCAGTAAAAGACTCTGTAGTAGTAATACGGGACGAGTACATCGTCGCCGTCGGTAAGAGGGACGAGATCGAGGTACCCCCCGGGTCGGAGGTCTACGACGTGTCGGGGATGACGGTCCTCCCTGGCTTCATCGACAGCCACTGCCACTTCCTAGGCATGGGGGTCAACATGCTCACAACGGTGCCCCTCAGGTATACCGACACCATTAAGGACGCGTTGGAGCTCATAAGGAAGCGGGCGGAGGAGATCGAGTCCGGCGAGTGGATCATAGGCCGAGGCTACGACGAGGCCAAGTGGCCCGAGAACAGGTACATCACCAAGGAGGACATCGACCCGGTCGCGCCGGACAACCCCGTGGTCATGGTCAGGATATGCGGCCACCTCGTTAGCGCCAACACCAAGGCGTTGGAGGCAGCAGGGATAGACGGAGAGACTCCGGAGCCCGAGGGAGGCACCGTGGACAGGGGAGCCGACGGAGAGCCGACGGGCGTCTTCAGGGACTGCAGGGACCTCATCTGGAGGGTCATACCACCCACCAGCACCGAGACCATGGTGGAGGGGCTGCGGGTAGCCAGCGACCATGCCCTCAGCCTCGGCTGCACAGGCATCCACGACGCCGGCGTCGGCCCCCAAGAGGTCACCGCGTACCAGCTGGCCCACGACAACGGCAACCTCAAGGTAAGGGCAAACATCATGCCCAGGAGGGAGACCCCGGAGGCCGCCATGAGCCTAGGAATCAGGACCGGGTTCGGAGACCAGATCCTACGCATCGGCCCAGTCAAGCTCCTCATAGACGGGAGCCTGGGCGCCCACACGGCCGCCTTATTCGAGCCATACGAGGACGACCCATCCACCTCCGGGCTCCTGCTGGAGGACCCCGCCGTCATCACCGAGAAGATGAGTGAGGCACACAGCCACGGGTTCCAGGTGGCCACCCACGCCATCGGCGACCTGG
>CAZEMD010000015.1:0-16061 GCA_964513225.1 uncultured Candidatus Bathyarchaeia archaeon
ACCCAGACCGAGTTAGAGAAGTTCGCGCTGCCCCCGTCGTTCCTCTTCTAGAGCCAACGTTTTCCTTATAGCCTCTAATGAGACCTCTATCCCTATGAGCGGTTACTTCGCGGGGCAGCCGTCCCCGGGGGAGATAAACGAGAGGATCAAGGGGTTCCAGTCCTGGCTTGAGATAGATCTGGACGCCATAGGCTGCAACCTGGAGCAGGTCAGGGCCAGGACGGGGCGGGAGGTCATCCCGTGCGTCAAGTCCAACGCCTACGGCCACGGCATCGTGCCGGTGGTGGCGTACATGGCTACGCAGGGGGTTGAGCGGGTTCTCGTGGCGAAGCTCCACGAGGCCCTCCAGATAAGGGAGGCAGGGATAGACGTGGGCATCATGAACATCGACCCCCTCTTCACGCCCGGGCAGTTCGAGACCGTCGTGAGGCTCGGCGTAAGCCAGACCATCTACCAGCCGAAGCCGGCCAAGATGCTCAGCGACGCCGCCGGCAAGCTCGACGAGACAGCTTCCCTGTGGGTGAAGGTGGACACGGGGCTAGGCCGCGTGGGGGTGAGGTGGAGCGAGGCGCCGAGCCTCATCGAGGAGATAAGCAACCTCCCAAACCTCAGGATCGAGGGTATATTCTCGACGCTCTCCGAGGCCGAGGAGCTGGACAGGCGGCAGGTCCAGCGGCTTCTGGAGGTCGAGGAGAAGCTCGCAGCCAAAGGCGTGGACGTGGGCGTCAAGAGCATCGCCAGCAGCAACGCCGTGTTCCACAAGCCCTACGCGTATCTGGACGCCGTGAGGCCGGGGCTCATGCTCCTAGGCCTATATCCAGAAGAAGAGGACAGGGGCCACGGCGTAGAGCTCAGGCAGTCCATGTGCTTCAAGGCGCGGATAGAGCACGTCAAGTGGGTCGATGAGGGGGAGGCCCTCACATACAGCCGCAGGTTCGTGGCGCCCAAGCGCATGAGGGTGGGAACGCTTCACATTGGGTACAGCGACGGCTACCCCCGGGGTCTCACCCAGAAGGGCAGGGTGAGGGTGGGCGGCGAGATCAGGCCGGTCCTGGGCACGGTGTCGGTGAACCACTTCCTCGTGGACCTCACGGACACGGGCTGTGAGCCCGGCGACGTCGTCGAGGCGATAGGTAGGGAGGGCGAGAACGACGCCAGCAGCCTCGCGGGGTTGGCCGGCATCATGACCTACAGCCTAGCCAACCACCTGAACCCCCTGCTGCCCAGGGTCTACCTGAAAGGCGGCGAGCCAGTGGCACTAAGCGAGCCCAGGCTCGTCGAGGGCAAAGCCTCGTCCTGAACAGATGGCTGAACGGAGTATCCGGGAATAATGCAGATGGGACTCTAGGTCACGTAGTGCTTCGTGGTGAGGTACCTGTCTCCGCTGTCGTGCATGATCGTCACGACCTTCTGGCCCTTCTTCATGCCCTCGGCCAGCCGGAGAGCCGCCACGACGTTGGCGCCGGAGGAGACGCCGGCGAAGACCCCCTCCTCTCTCCAGAGTCTCTCGGTCATCTCGACGGCTTCCTCGTCGGTGATGGTGACCACCTCGTCTATGAGCCCCGGCTTCATGAGCATCTCGGCGATGATGCCTCCCTCTATCTCGCTCACCGGGTAGGGCCTACCCGGCTTCATCTCCTTCTTAGAGCCCGGGGGGATGGCGCCCACCACCCTGGTCTTCCTGTTCTTCTCCTTCAGGACCTCCGCCACTCCCATGAGGGTGCCCCCGGTGCCGATGCTGGCCACGAAGGCCTCGACCTCGCCGCCGGTCTGCTCCAGTATCTCTCTCCCCGTGTCTCTCTGGGCCTCCACGTTTGAGGGGTTGGCGAACTGCCTGGCCCACCAGACGTCGGGGTTCTTCTCCAGGGCCAGGCATATTCTTCTTCCAGGTAGCTCTATCTCGGCGCCAGGCACCCCCATCCTAAGGTCCTCGTACTCCTCCGGGGATATGGTCTTCACCTCGGCGCCGTACCCCATCATGAGGTTCTTCTTTTCCTGACCCATCTTCCCGGGCGTGGTCTCGTAGATGACTACCCTGTAGCCCTTCAGCGTCCCTATGAAGCTGAGGCTGGTGCCCGTGTTTCCTGTGCTGGACTCCAAGATGGTGTACCCCGGCTTGAGCGCACCCTGTCTCTCGGCGTCCTGGATCATCCGGAGGGCTACCCTGTCTTTGATGCTCCCCGTGGGGTTCATGTACTCGGTTTTCACCCAGATCTCGGCTTTCACCCCGGAGGTTATCTTGTTGAGTTTCACGAGAGGCGTGTTACCTATGAGCTGTAACACGCTGTCTACCGTTTTCATTTACTGGGAAATCGTGGGATCCATTATTAAAGTGGATGCCCGCCTGCTAGGTGAAGTACTTGGGCGGGTGTGCAATCAGGCAGATGCTTGACTCTGGGCCCACCGACACGGCGTTGGGCTCCATGAGGATGATGCCGTCGTGGGGCGCGTGTACCCTGTCGATCTCCTCGCCGAGGAAGTCGAGGACCCTGCACAGGAGATCTCCTCTCTTGACCTTGGCCTCCGCCTTGAGGCACGGCTCAGGGTGTATGATGCCGGCGCCCTTGCCTCGTACATGGGTGTAGTACTCGGTCTTCCTCCACCTCGGCGGCCGTTTCACGTCTCCCTCCACCCACCTCGTACCGTCTCATGCAGTTCAGTATGCCCTCCACTACGCGGTCGGAGCTGGCTCTGATGGCGTCGTAGCTACGGCTCCCTGACCCCGACTCTATGAAGACGTTGGGGATACCCGCCTCGGCGCATGCGTGGTTGATGGTGTCCTCCTTGAGTCTTGTGTGCTCGGACTTGCTGGCGATGATCCAGTCCTCGGTGCAGGCTATGGCTTTAGCCATCTCCAGGGTCTCGGGCACGTCCCCGTTGTAGACCACTCGGGGTATCTGCTCCTTCATGCAGCCGTGGAGGTTCACCGTGTAGTCGCACTTCTTTATGATCTCCGTCCAGAAGGTGTGGGCCGCCCGCCTGGTGTGGGACATGGAGCCCGGGTCGCCGGGGAACTGCCTGTTCATGTCCACGTACATGAGGTCGGTGGGGCTGCCCCGTACGCCCCCGTAGGAGAGGAAACCCGGGACGTTGAGCACGGGGACACCCACGAAGGTGCCCCTCATCTTCTCGGGGTCCAGCCGACTGGCCAGCTCCAGAACCGTGTAGGCGCCCTCCTGTTCCTCCCCGTGGATGCAGCCGTCCACCTCGAACACGGGGCCGTCCTCGACGCCCCTGACGACGACCACGGGTATGTGCCAGAAGTTGCCTGTTCCGTCGGGCATGCTGAGGCCCCGGGAGGGTAGGAAACCTGATTTCTTCTCCCCCGGGCTCACAGCCAGTTGACCTATCTTGAACTCTGTCAAACCATTCACAACCACAATGGGGGCTGAGGGATCTTATGAAACATGTGGGGACGGTGCTTTTTCGAGGTTGAAACGGTAGATGGTTATGATTTAAATAATGGCTCCTTTGTATCTAGTTGGGAGCTGGGGTAGCATAGCTTGGCTAATGCGCTGGACTCATGATCCAGAGGAATAGGCACCAGCGTCTATGCCGGATAAAGAGCGTGGGTTCAAATCCCATCCCCAGCACCTTCTCAACCTTGTTCAAGGCTCGCATGCGCGGTAAAACTTTTTTAATTCGCGTTTGGACCAAAATATACCCATGACTAGAGACGTGGTTGATTTTATAGACCACGATTATCAATGTTAAACACTCAACCGCCACTCGAAACCGCCTAATCTTGGTTCTTGTCTTCTTTGAGGGGCTGTGTAGTTCATCCATGAGCAACATTATTTTAGGTAGCGGAAGGAGCCCTGAGAATAAACCGGGTAAAAAATCTTCCCGCATATACTCACAGATCCATGAAGTTCAACATATGGATCTTCGATCTATATCGTCGATATGGAACGATAGTTCCAAAACGTTCCACTAATGTTCTTTAAAAATATAGAGCGATAAACTGTATTCCAAGCCCATTTCTCGTTAGTGTGAGTGATTACATAGGGACTGGGCTTGAACTTGCGGATGAAACCGCAAGAAAAGGAAGGAAGGAAAATGAAAAAGAGAATAGAGAAGATTCTATCGTTAACGCTACTCATAGCATTAGTCGCATCCATGGCGCTGCCCGTATTCATGGCGCTGTCTGACGTAACGCCCGTATTAGTCGAAGTAGAGCTGCAGCCAGGAGAGTCTTACACGGTGGAGAAGACGGTCACAAACCCGCCGATCCCGCCGAAAATGGACTTCCTGCTGCTTGAAGACGAGACAGGGAGCTTCAGCGACGACATAGCCCTTATGAAAGGCACTAAGCCTGACTACTCGGATGGCCTCGCAGCCCAGATATGGGATGGCCTTGAGACGGAGGGAATCGAGTTCCGCGGAGCAGTTGCAGGATTCGGTGACTTCGCCAAGGATCCATGGGGCTGGCCTGGTGGTGACATCGGCAGTACATATTATCCCCCTGACTGGGTCTACACTATCTATCAAGATTTAACTTCAGACAAGACGACTTGGCTATCCGGTATTGGAGACCTCAGCACAAATAATGGTGTTGATTTCCCAGAAGCGCAACTTCCCGCGCTTATGAGTGCAGCTAATGGTGCCCAGTGGGATAGCAACCAAGATGGCGACTACGACGATCCTGAAGACACCCCAGCGGGTGAAAACCCGTCATGGAGCGACGATGCAACAAAGATAGTGATTCTAGTGACTGACGCCGACTACCATAAAGAAGGGGAGACACCCGCATACCCAGGACCTTCTTACGCTGACACAGTTGCTGCTCTAACCGCCGAAGGAATACACGTCGTAATCTTAGCCACAAACACAGCATATTATACGACCCTCGCCGCTGACACAGATGGAGCCGTCAAGCAGATCAGCTCAGACAGCTCCGACATCGTGGCAGCCCTCATGGCTGCTCTGGAGGATGTGCTGACCGACGTATGGTACGAGGTTGACTGCCCGCCAGAGATAGAAGTAAGCCTAACTCCCGAGAAGCATGAAGGTGTCTCTGGAGGGTCAGTGTTGATCTTCACAGAGACCATCACTGCATCGGGGGACGCCGCATCCGGCGAATACGAGTGCACCGTAACGTTCTACGCCAACACATGGCCCGACGCGGGAGCCGAGATAGGCACCGAGACAATAAAGGTCTTGGTTAACACACCGCCTTGCTGCGAAGATGCGTACCTTGATATCGACCTACTATGGCCGCCCAACCACAAGATGGTAGCAATACAAATCATGGGTGTAGAAGACGCCGACGGAGACGAAGTCACCATAACCGTGACTAGTGTTTCTCAGGATGAACCGACCGAGGGACTGGGAGACGGAGACATGGCCCCCGACGCCAGCTATTCTGGCGGCGATGTGGAAGTCAGAGCCGAGAGATCCGGGATCGAGGACGGACGCGTGTACCACATCTACTTCAAGGCAACCGACGAATACGGCGGCACCTGTGAAGGAGAAGTAACGGTGGGCGTGCCCCACGACAAGAAAGACACCGCAATCGACAGTGGACCGGTATACGACTCTACTGCCTTACCCTAATTTTTTCTTTATATTTAGAATCAATAGATGTTACTCAGCTAAATGAACTTGTAGTTATCATAAAGTTCCAGATACATAGACTCAACTTGTAAGCCTATGAAAAACGATTTGGTATGATAGTTCCATATCAGTGGTCCACATTAAAAACGGGTCTCAGAATGTGGAAAGAAACTGCATCTCTCTAATCACGTAACTCGTTTCGTTTCTCGATTATTGCCCTAAAAAACGTAAATCATAACTAAGTCTTGTTCATAAAAAGTAAAGAGAAAAAAGGAATGTATGCTAGTCTTTGGCGAGCTGTATGGATATGTTGCTTATGTTCCTGGGGCTACCGTCCTCGTTCTCCAGCCGCTCCGTCCCTATGCTGATATCCTTCACCGATAGGTCCGCAACGAACTGGTTCCTCACAACCTCAGCCACGTCCACCGCCTTGCTGATGGCCCGCCCCCGCGCCATTAGAGTCACCTCGCTGTCCTCCGCCTTGAGGGCCGTCATCACGGCAAGGCAGTAGGCCATTACAGGTTTCCTGCCTATGTATACCACGTTTCCCTGTTCCATCTCGTACACCTTACGTTGTTCACTGGTTGGGTAACCCTGAATTTATCCATACGAGTATTAATCTTTTAGGAAAAAGACAGGCTGAATATGCTCGAATCCCCCCTCAATTCGGTATCACGACTCCATTAACACTATAAAACCGGCTCCGATGGGTTCAACCGGACAACGTTTGGCCGGTCAATGCGAGAAAACAGCCCAGAGGAAGAGAGTCCTAGGTAGAATCCACTTGATACTGCTCGTCCTCTCAGCCTTCTCGTTCAACGCCTTCGCTTCGGCGCCCCTCAGCACGCCCATCGTCACCCCGATCAAAGCCAACGTCTCAGAGACGGTGCTCGTAGAGGGATACGGGTTAGGGGGAGGCCTGACGGCGATACTCTACCTAGACACCATTAAGATCTGGGACGGGGCCGAAGGCGCCCTCAACGCTACCACAAGCGAGTCCAGCGGCTACTACAACATGACCTTCAGGGTCCCAGAGATCCCTGGGGGGGCACACAACCTCATCGTGAAAGAAGCGGACTCATCCCTAAAAGTCACCACCATATTCACGATAGTGCCTCAGCTGAACCTGCTAGGTTACGTCTACAGAGATCAACGTTACGATCTGGAGGGAGACGGCTTCGGGTCCTATGCCAGCGTCGTCTTGATGATCAAAGAAAAGAATGGAGGAGCAGGGATCGACGCCTGGCCGGCGGAGACGGTGACAGACGAGTACTTCAGCACCGGGGACGGCGACACGAAGGGCCACACGAACACCCTGCAAAAGGCTTCAATCAAGCCCGGGACCCTCACAGTCACCGACGGAGTCGAAGCGTTTACGGACCAAGGCGACGGCGAACTCGACGGCTCCAGCGGAGGAACCGGGACAGTCGACTACGCAACCGGGGAAGTACATGTGAGGTTCAAGACAGCCCCAGCGGAAGACGCGGTGGTGACGTGCAGCTACGACCAGTTCGAGGACGCGTCGGAGATCACCTTCATAACGACTAAACCGGTCAGTGCCAGCGCGAAAGGCTCATTGAACACGGAGATCGAGATATACGGCCTGGACTTCGGCGAATACTATCTATGCGCCCTGGACAGCCTGAACAACACGCTCGTACAGGAAGTCAGGCTGTGCCCCAGGATGACGCTCAGTGAATACTACGCAGACGTGGGAGACCTCGTTACCTTAAAAGGGAAAGACTTCACGCCGGACACTGAGGTAGAGTCAATTACAATCTCCGATGAGGATTGGAGCGGGGTCGAGTGCCAGATAGTCTCCAGCGACAAGTCCGTAGACGATGATGGAGACTTCCAGATACAGGTATTCGTTCCACAGGTTCCCGACGAGGACACGGAGTACCTCGTTGAAGTCACCGCAAGCGACGGGGTGAGCAGCCAGAGAGTCCTCGTAGTCAACGACCTCGCCTACATCGAGTGCGCCGCCGAGAGAGACGAGGACACATACCACGTCCACCTAGTAGGGAAAAACTACCAGAACATGATCAACCAGAAAGTCGACATAGAACTAACGGAGACAGACTACCCCTACCACTCCTACCTCATATCCCAGGTATCCACCAACGAGAACGGCGTAATCGATACCACCTTCGTCGCAACCACCAACGACGATAGAAGATTCACGGTGAGGGCTTACTCAGACGGCGCCAACATAGAGTCGGACGCATACCTGCAGATATCCCCTCTGAAGGTGGAGCTATCCAAATACAACGGCCTCCCAGGCGAAACCATCAAGATCATGGGAGAAGGGTTCACACCCAAGAAGAAATGGAACGCTACGTTCGACGACATAGAGATAGTGTCAACCGATGAGGGAAAAGTCACCAGCACGGGAAGGCTGAAGCTGAAGACAAGCTCGGCCATGTTCAAGGTACCCGAGGTCGACCCAGACGAGTACACAGTACGCTTCACCGACATAGACACGGGGAACAGAATCGACGTAACGTTCACAGTATACCCCGGCCCAGTGGAGTCCGAGGACACGCCGCCCATCGCCGTCATCGAGTGCGAGGAAACAGGTATGGAGGGAGAGCTATTCTACTTCAGCGGCAGAAGCTCGACCGACGGCGACGGCGTCATACTCTACTACCTCTGGGAGTTCGGCGACGGCTTCTCGTCCAACAACATGAACCCCATACACAGGTACGGCACCCAGGGAACCTACAAGGTCACCCTCTCGGTGAAGGACAACGACGGGTTAACCGACAAGACAAGCAGAACCATACAGATCAAAGACCAAGACACCGGGGCCGCCTTCACGGTGACCAACTCCGAGGGCTTCGCCCCCCTCACAGTCCAGTTCCAGGACGCCAGCACGTCCTATGACGAGGTAACCCATTACGAGTGGGACTTCGGCGACGGGTACAGAAGCAACGACCGGAACCCCTCACACACATACATTGAGCCTGGAGCCTACACCGTCAGGCTCACGATAACGGACGTGGACGGCGACGCATACACCACCACGGAGACGGACATAGTGAAGGTGTGGGCGCTGGACTATGAGGGCCCCGAGATAAGGAACGCCGAGGCGGAGAGACTCAACGAGACAGACGTGCTGGTGACCGTTTACGTGGTCGACAACCAGCAGATCAGAGAAGTCTCCTTGGAAACAGATGTAGGCATTTATCGGCTAGAGGAGACCCCCCTTCCCGGGCTATATATGTGCAGGGCCCCCTCGTTCAGCTACGGAAAAGTCGCAGCCGAGGACGTGGGAGGCAACACGGATGAAGCCTACGTGCAGGTAAAACCCATCCACGACGACACGCTGCTCGCCCTGCTGCCAGGCTGGAACAGGGCCACGATCCCCCTAGACTGCCCTGAAACCCGTCTAGAAGACATCAAGTTGACTCCCCTCGGCCTCGAAACCGTTTCAGCTATGCAGGACACTGGGCTGGACGTCGAGACCCGGCCCATCATTGAAAGCGTCTGGACGTACGACCCCTACATAGGGTACATGCTATACGATCCAGTCTCAAACGCAGGCGAGTTCGACACCCTTGAACCCGGGGGAGTCTACTGGTTCAAGGTCACGGAATCCTACCCTGTCATGTGCCTCGTGACTTGTAGTTAGCCTGCCTCCCCCTACAATAGTTATTCAGCATATGAGCCGGAGGTTCAAAGGAATAAGGTGGCGTATCCTAGGTTGCACTATGCGAAGCTCGTTGAGACGCTTCTGTTAGCCGTAACCATGCTAGGCGCCCTGTCAAGCAACCTCGTATACGCGGCACCCCTCCCCCACGCAGTCAGCGGCGTCCTCACGTTTGGCGACGAGCCGGTCATGGACCATCTTCTAGTCGAGGCCAAGATCGACGGCAGACTCGTGGCAGCCACATACACCAAGGATGGACGGTTCGGCTACGACCCCTACTTCAAGGTACCAGCCGACGACCCTTTCACGCCGGAGTCTGAGGGAGGATTAGACGGCGACACCGTGCAGCTTTACCTCGACGGGGCCATGTTCCTGGAGTTCACCTTCGACTCAGGCAGGATAACCAACTACGTCGAGGACGTGTCCGGCCTCTTCAACGATCCACCCGAGGCACTCACCGAGACGCGCCTCACCGGCGTCCTGGGCTACAGCGTCCTCCTCGACGCGAGCGGCTCCACAGACCCGAACACCGGCGAACTAACGTACACGTGGAGCCACGACGACGGCTCAACCAGCGCCGGAGAGGTGGCGTCACACACGTTCCACACGGTCGGGGCACACACCACTACATTAACCGTATCCGACCCTCAAGGCCTCGAAGACAGCGTGGACGTAGAGATAACTGTCGAGCCTCCCCCGGGTCCATGCGGCTGGGCCAACTTGGATGCCGAGGGAGGCAGACAGACGAAGATAGCTATGGACGAGGAGGAGACCACGGTGTGGCTCACCACCCTCGACCCAACAACCGTCTCGATGCTCAAGTTCGACGAGATCTTCCTCCGCAGCCATCTCCCAGCCATACACGGTGAAAACATGTTTGCCCTGATCTGCGACCAAGCCAAACTCGTGTACCCGGTCTACGTCGAGACCATGGTCCCTGAAAGCATGCTGAGCCACGGCGCTAGGGTGAGACTACACACATGGCGGATGGGAGCATGGCACCCCATACAGTTGTCAGGAGTGATCGCCGGTGAAAACCTAGCGTGGGCTTACTTAGATGCCGCGAACCTCGGGGAAGGTATATACCTGTTGGCCGTCGATGAAACAGCTTCAGGCCCCACGATAGACGAGGTCCAGGTGACGAGAAAAGGGAAATCGATCGAGATAACCGCGAGGTTTGACCACCCTGAGCCTCTGTACAACGCTTACCTCAGGGTGGACGACCGTCTTGCCGGGGTCAGCGGCGTAACCCAGGAGGAGGTCAGCTTCGAAGTCAGGGACATTCAGCCTGGAAGCCACACTTTAAAGGTGAACGGCATGGAGAAGGAGATAATGATCCACTCGGACGAGAACATCTACTTCCTGTTCTCTTTGAGCGCGCTTCCCGTCGTTCTCACAACCCTCGCATACAAGAAATTTAACTAATTATTGAAAATTATCAATATATTCGTCCCGCAAGGGAGGATGCTGATACAGCGGTATCAAAAACATTCTATCTGTATGTTCCCAGCGGAGGGGGGTACACGCCGCCGACCTCGCCGCCTCTACCGACAGCCGAGGAGCTGGAGGATATGTCCACGACTGACGCAGCGGATGAAATCCTGTCTCTGTCCAATAAGAACGCCTCCCAGCTATTAACAGAGGTCTCAGACGACTTCGCCGTCAAGATACGGGGTAAGCTAGACACCGAGGACGCCACCGACATCCTGGAAGCAGGAGTAGATAATGGCTTGGCAGACGAACTCGGTGCGTTGCTCAACGACGTAGACGACGAGTAAGCGGCCACGTTGCTGCTGGAGATCGAGCCAGAATCAGGCGCGAGCTTGGTCGAGGCGATGGCCAACGACGACCTCAACGAGGCCGCGAAGACTGTGGAGGCAGCTATCAAGAAGAGGCTGGGCGAGACCGACCCGGAGAAGGCGCAGGAGATACTCGACAAGATAGCTGAGACGCTTGACAACACCGACACAGACGCCCTCGTGGATATATTCGTGGAGATAGCTAACCTGCCCGAGACGCCGGAGACCGTGGCCACCGTCATGGAGGCCATGGAGGTCACCAAGGTGCTGGACGTGGTCAGCGCGTGGGTAGACGCGGGCAGCCTGGAGGAGCTCGCCGAGGTGTTCAGTTACTTCTCGGAGGACTTCCTTGAGACGATCTACCTCGGCATGACTACAGCCGAGAGGACGGCATTATACCCGCACCTCTCCGAGGAGACAGTCGCCGCTTTACCCGACCTCGGGGAGTTCGAGGTCAGCGGTCTTTCCATATCCCCCGAGACGGTGGAGCCGGGCGAGGTCGTGACCATAAGCGTCGACGTGGAGAACGTCGGCACCGGGATATCGACATACACGGTGAACCTGAAGTTAGAGGGCACCACCGAGGATTCCACAGAGTTGACCCTCGCGGCCGGCGAGGACGGGACCGTCACGTGGACGGCATCCGAGTTCGAGCTATACAACCTGGTGGTCTCCCCCGCGTCAATAGAGACAGGGGATACGGTGACCGTGTCGGTGACCGTCGCCAACGTGGGAGAGGAGTCCGGGAGCTACACGGCCGAGCTGCTCGTCGACGAGTCCAAGGTCGACGAAGAGACGGTGACCCTCGTGGGAGGAGCAAGCGAGACCGTTGAGTTCACAGGCGTCTCCGGTGACGAGGGCACGCACACGGTGTCCGTGGGCGACCTCTCGGGAAGCTTCACCGTGGAGGCGCCGCAGGAGGAACCCGGCCTGAACTGGGCCCTCTACGCGGTAGCGGGCGTCGTCATACTTGTGATCGCGTACGTCGTCTACAAGCAGTTCCTAGAATCCTGACCACCCTTTTCTACAATTTTATTAACACGAATCCCAGTATCCACTGTACTTTATCGAATATACGCGAGTCACGTCTAGCATAATTAGGTTATAGGGGCATAAAGAAACGTGTTAAGACTCCTCTTCAGGCTCGTGGGCCTTCTTCTCGATGATGGTCTTCATTATCTGTATCTCTTTCTCCAGCATGGTCTTCTTCTCCCGGAGACAGTCGAGCTTTCTCTCGAGGTCGACCACCGTCGTCTCCCTCTTCATGAGGGGGTGTAGATCGGCGTGGCCGTACTGTAGATGGAAGTCCATCCTCTTCTTGGTCTCCCTGACCTGGCCGCAGAACGGGCAGACGTAGTGTTCACTCATTCATGGCTCCCCCGTATTTCCTCTAGGCGTTAGCCATTTATTATATTAACTACAAAACGTCATCGAAGTACCGAGAACCTATACACAACCATGCCGTAAACGGTTGTTTGACGCAGCACGCCGCAAAGGCACTTTCTAGGGGTGTCGGTTGGATCGGGGTGTCGTTTACTCTATGTAGCCTAGGGCTCTCAGCCGTTTCTCTAGGAGCTCGTCTTCCCCGGGCTCGTCCTCGTCCCTCAGGAACTCGGATAAGAGGAAAAGTAGGAACTCCTCCACGCCCCCGAACTCGGGTTCACTCTCCTCCAGGAACTCGTCGATCTTCTCCTTGAGGCTCACCGGGATGCTGATGGTTACTTTTTCTGTCATGAGGGAACTATTTTGTGTTTCAGTATATGTCTTTTCCTCGACAAAATTCTGGGTGGTAAACACGTCATGGGGTTCGCTCATCTGGGGTGCAGACAGAAAAGAAACGCTATTCTGGCTCTCAGTGCTGTTCTTCGGTGGCTAAGGCCTTTTTCGCTATCTGGACGAGGTCCTCGGGCGGGATGGGCTTCATGAGCATCTCGTCTATTTTGAACTCTTCGAGCTGTTCAACGTAGCTGCTGTACCCCGTGATCATTATGATCTTTATGTCCGGTTTCTCGTCCCTGATCTGTTCGGCCAGCTGGTTCCCCAGCATGTCGGGGAGGTTCATGTCTATGATAACTAGGTCGTAGTGAACCTTCTTGGCCTTGAATATCGCCTCCACGCCGTTCCTGGCTGTGTCGACTCTGTAGCCCACGCTCTCCAGGACCATCTTGTAGGTCTTGACTATGTTGGGGTCGTCGTCGACGACGAGGACGGTTTTCATCTCGTGGGGGACGTCCTCTCCGGTGATGTCGAGTTTCTCATGTATGGGCTTGCGGTCAGACTCCATGGCCTTGCTTATGGATATGACTTGCTTGGTTAAGGTATCCAGTCTCTTCTCGTGCTTCTTCAGCATCGATATTATGAGATCCAGTATGTCTCTCAGTTCAACCTTTGACATGTAATCCCGGAGTGCCTCTCTGGGTGAACTAAAATGGATGAATATATGATGATTGCCGCTCAGTCTTCTATATTAATCTACTATACTATGGGTTAGGATCACGTCGGGGTCGGTGTTCACGGCGTCAGTATCTCTGGTTCCCGGATCTTTTCCACAGCTCGAACGCCGCCAATGCGTTGCCGCATGTTGCCTGGTGGACGCGGACGCTTCTGTATTGATAGTCTTTCTTCAATTCGCTGTGGATGAACTCATCGCTGAACCCCACCTCCGGGTCAGAGGCGTCGGCTCTCGTGGCGCTGAAGACTAGTACGGGTATCCTCGCCCAGACGACGGCGCCGTAGCACATGGGGCAGGGCTCGCAGCTGCTGTACAGCTCGCAGTGGCTCGGCTCCGTTTCGCCGGCTATGTTGCCCAGGTCGCAGGTCCCTAGCTCGTGGCACGCCGCCCTGATGACCATGACCTCGGCGTGGGCCGTGGGGTCGCTGCACTCCGTTACGCGGTTGTGGTCCCTCCAAAACCGTATAACCGTGCCCGTCTCGTCGCCCACCTGCAGAAGCACGGCTCCGAAGGGTCCCCCTCCCTCCTCCACCGACTTCTTCGCCTCCTCGCAGGCCATCACCATCCACTTGTTGGGCTCCGCCCGGGTGCCATGGTAAGGCCCCGGTGTCTCATCCTCCAAGGCTTGAACAGGCCGGTACGGCTCCCCGGCTAACTTAGATTTCACCAGTCTCATGAGAGGCACCTCAGATAATACCGCAAGGCCCGGCATTAACTTACCGGGAGGATGGCCGGCCTCGCATTTTCCCCTAGATACATGTGTGTAGGTACTGGGTATCTCTGCCCTTGAACTCGGTGCGTTCACCGGTCAGGAGAGTCTTTTCGCCCGTCTCTAGGTCCATCAACGCTCCCGACGGTTCCTCCAGAACGTTGCTCAAGCGCTGTCTCCCGGGTTTCCTCTGCGGCAGTAGCAGTTCGTATCTATGTTTCGGTGTTTGGAACCCGCATACCCTCCAGCCTCCCTCCTCTTTGATTGCACCCAGATCGATGTCGTGGCCGCCGAGCGTGTTGACGGCGCCTGCAAGGTGTCTAGCTACGCGGCCACCTTTCCTGGGGTTGAGCAGTCTGTCGTATAGCCCCATCCGGGGGAAGTAGCCCCTGTCCAGATCCATGAAGGTATCAAGGAAAACCTTGACCCTGGGGGAGCCCAGCGCAGCTATGAGGCTCTCAGCCGCCCTGTTGGCCACGTGATCCTCGTCGCATAGGTACTCGGCGGGGTTCTCCGGGGCAAGCCTGACGTTCACCAGAGCCCCTATGTCTTTGCGCTTAGCGTATTCGTCGATCATCTTGATTGATGTCCACGGGTCTTCGTTCTGGCCTACCTGGAACACGAATCCGTCCACGGCGCCTCTCTCCGGCAGCACGGCGTCGAGGCGGGCTGTGTCATTTATCCGGAAGCCGTGGCTCACGTAGTGGCTGTACTTGGGGCCCTCCCTCTCCCTGTGCACGGAGCTCTCTATGTTGGCGACATAGACGGGGATCGACAGCTCCTCCCGGAGAAGCGATGCCTGAGGGACCTTGGCGGAGGCTGTCTCCCATGGGGCAATCACTTCAAGGAAGTCCACGAGTTCACTGTGCTCCGTCATCGTCTCCTTGGCTGCGTCGGGCGGCATGTCGACGGTGAAGAACCCGTATCTGTAACCGAGTTCAGCGATATCATATAGGCGGCCACGGGTCACCGGGTCCAGGAGGTCGCCTAGGGGCAGCCTCAGCGCCTCGAAGCCGGTCTCCAGGAGCCCCAGCAGGGTGTAATCGTTCCACGTCTTCTTCCTGACGAACTCGTCTATGGGGCCGTTGTAGGGCAGCGTGACCGTCTCGGCGAGGGGGTGCCTCAGGTGTACTCCCAGCGGCGCCGAGGGCCCCCAGACTGGCTGCGTCTCCACCGGTTCATGCATCTCGGCTGGTCCCAGGGTCAAACCGTGGGACCTGTGGATCATTGTGGCGTGTCCCTCCTCGTAGACTTCCACGGTGCAGTATCCGAGCTTGGCGTCGTCGTTTCGCCCGTACTCGTCGGCCGGCTCCACCCTGAACATCTCGGCGTAGTCCTGCCTGACGAAGCAGGTGGAGAGCATACCGTGTATGCTGGTTTCACGGTGCCGCCTGTACCCGTAGTGGTGGACGTGGCCGGCGAAGAACGCCTCGACTCCGTGCTCCTCTAGGAGCCCCAGGAGCCACGTCCTCGCGGGTTCGTCGATGTTGTCGTAGTTGCTGGGCTCGCGGGGCGTGTGGATGTAGGGCGGGTAGTGGCTGAACACGTGGACCCGGCTCCCCCTGTGCTCCTTCAGGTCGGCTTCGAGCCAGTCCCTCTGCTCCGCCTCGTGGGGGAGGCCGGAGCCGAGTATGGGGCTGTTGATGAGGACGAAATGGATTCCACGGTGGTCGAAGCTCTGGTAGAGGGGCCCGTAGAACTCGAGGAATTTTTCTTGGTATGCCTCGTTCACGACATATGACGGGACCGTGGGGTTGTCCTTGTCGCCGACGTCGTGGTTCCCGGGGACGTAGTGGACGGGCGCCTCGATCCTGCCCATTATCTCGTTGGCTATCTTTGACGCGGAGCCGTAGGTGGGTAGGTGGGGCACCGGGTGGACTACGTCGCCGAGGT
>CAZEMD010000016.1:0-15408 GCA_964513225.1 uncultured Candidatus Bathyarchaeia archaeon
CACCCGCTGGAGGAGCCGGGTAACCTGTCTGGGGCTGTTGTACTGTATGACGAGGTCGATGGCGCCTATGTCTATGCCCAGCTCCAGGCTGCTTGTGCAGATGACTGTGCGGAGGTCGCCGGCCCTGAGGCCTCGCTCGGTGGCTATCCTGCTGGTCTTGGCGAGGCTGCCGTGGTGGATGCTGAGGGGGAAATCGGTGTCCCAGAGGTTGAACCTGCTGGTCAGCGCCTCCGTGGTGCTACGGGTGTTGGTGAATATGAGGGTCGTGTCGTGCTGCTCTATGAGGTCCTTCATCACTTTGAGCCTGACCGCCACCTCGGGGTGGGTGAACAGCTTCCTGGCCAGCTCCTCGTCCTCGGCGCCGGGCTCCGGGTAGACTATGTCGAAACGGGTGTCCCTGAGCGCAGAGACCTGAACTATCTCCACCTCCCTACCCTCACCTACAAGGAACTGGGCCACCCTCTCGGGGCTACCTATGGTGGCGCTGAGGCCGATGAACTGTATCTCGTTCTCGGCCACCGCCCTCACCCGCTCCAGGGCGAGGCTTAGCTGGCTGCCCCTCTTGTTGTCGGCCAGCTCGTGTATCTCGTCCACTATGATCCACTTCACAGTCTTCAGGTGGTTCTTTATGGTGCGGCCCTGCAGCACAGCCTGCAGGGTCTCGGGGGTTGTGATGAGCATGTCTGGGGGGCTGCGCCTCATGTAGTTGCGCTCCCTCTGGCTGGTGTCGCCGTGGCGGACGCCGAGCCTGATGTCCAGCCTGTTGCACCAGTAGGTCATCCTCTCAAGGATGTCCCGGTTCAGCGCCCGCAGCGGCGTGATGTATATTATGCTGATGCCGGGCTGCCGGCCGCCGCCCAGCAGGAACTTGTGGAGTACGGGCAGCATGGCGGCCTCGGTCTTCCCGGTGGCCGTGGCCGAGATGAGGAGCACGTTTTTCCCCTCCAGTACCTTGGGTATGAGCCGTCGCTGGGGCTCCGTGGGGTCCTCGAACCCCTTCTGGTCAATGAGCCTCCTGACGGGGCGGCACAGCTGGGAGAAGACGTTGTCGTCTGTCAAGGCGTCGGCAACCTTCTACGCGGCATAAAATATAAAGAGTATCAGCCCCGTCTGACAGGGAAGCGTTTTTAGGCATGGTTAACAAACCTTGTTGATCCATCATGGTTAAAATAGGCATAATGATCTGCGACAGGAACCGGAAGTGCACGGGAAACAAGTGCTTCAGGGCCATCAACGAGCGGGACGGCGCCTTCAAGGACATCGCCGACGACGAGCCCATCGAGGTGGTGGGCTGGATAACCTGCGGCGGCTGCCCAGGGGAGCGGCTCGAATTCTCCCCCGCCGACATGAAGAAGTACGGCGCCGAGGTCATATACCTGGCGTCGTGCTACCTAGCGGGCTACCCACCGTGCCCCTACCTGGAGGACCATAAAAGGTACATAGAGGAATACGTGGGGCTCCCCGTGGTGGTGGGCACCCACCCCATGCCCCAGAACTACATCGACTTCCACGAGAAGGCGGGGGACTGGGAGGGCTACGAGGAGCACCTAGAAAAAGTCATGGGGGACCCCGAGGGCGCCCACAAGTACGACTCGACCCGCCCCGACTACACCGAGAGCCTGAAGAAGTAGCGGGCTCCAACCTTTTTATCAGGGTATATATTCCGCGGTTATCTTAGAGTCTGATCCCGTCACATGAAACAACTGTATTTCATAGCCATGGCCGTTCTGGTACTGGTGATCGGCGGCGCATACGCAGCCTCTAAGACCGGGGAGGAAGCCGTGGAGGCGACGAGCCCCGAGGATCTGGAGGGGCTGGAGACGGCGACCTTCGCCGGCGGCTGCTTCTGGTGCATGGAGGCCGGCTTCCAGGAGGCCGACGGCGTCGTCGAGGCGGTGAGCGGCTACACGGGAGGCCACACGGAGGACCCCACATACGAGGAGGTTTGCACAGGCGGGACCAGCCACTACGAGGCGGTGCGCGTGTACTACGACCCCGAGAAGACAAGCTACGGCGAGCTGCTGGACGTGTTCTGGAGGAACGTGAACCCCACGGACCCCGGCGGACAGTTCGCTGACAGGGGCAACCAGTACAAGACAGCCATATTCTACGGCAGCGAGGAGCAGAGGAGGCTGGCCCTGGAGTCAAGGGAGGCGCTGAACGAGTCGGGCAGGTTCAAGGACCCCGTGGTCACCGAGATACTGCCCCTCGGCACATTCTACCGCGCCGAGGAGTACCACCAGGACTACTACAGGAAGCAGGCGGCCAGGTTCCGCGTCTACGAGAGGCTGTCCGGCAGGGAGGGCTTCATAGAGGAGAACTGGGGCGAAACGGATTAGCCCGGACGGGCAACCTTCATAATTCACCCATCTATAACGTGTCTCTGATGAGCGCCGACGACGAGCTTGAGAAGATAAAGCGGCAGATGATGAGGCGTATGATGGCATCCGCCCCCGAGAAGCCGTCCCTGCTGCGGGACGGCCAGGTGAACGAGCTGACTGACGCCAACTTCCAGCAGGCCATATCAGCGGCAGACAGGCCCGTGCTGGTGGACTTCTGGGCCGAGTGGTGCGCCCCATGCAAGATGATGGCGCCCGTCATCCACCGGCTTGCAGCGGAGTACAAGGGCAGGGCGTACATAGCCCAGCTGGACGTGGACCACAACAGGGGCACGGCCATGAAGTACCGCGTCATGAGCATCCCCAACTTCATGGTCTTCAGGGGCGGCCAGCCCGTGGGGCAGACCGTGGGCGCGGTGGGCAAACCCGGCCTCATTCAGCTCATCCAGCGCGGCCTAGGCTAGAGCTTTAATAGAAATCCCCATCCATCAATACCATGGCTGACGCGGTGAACCGTGAGCACGTGGTGGCGTTCCTCGGCGGCTTCCTCACCGGAAAGATCGTGGGCTCACTGGTGAGCATGCTGCCCATCTGGGGCTTCCTCCTGGAGGACCCGTCGATAGCCGACATACTGCTCGAGGAGCTCGTGTACCAGCTGCTCTCCTTCAACGCGTACCACTACGCCCTCGCCGTCATCGGCGGCCTCATACTGGCCATATGGACCGAGGGCAGACGGCTGGAACGGGGAGAGGCTAGATGAGCCCCTTCCGGGCGGCCTTGGCGAGGACGCTGTCCGCCGCCATATAGTCTTCGACGGCGCTGTAAGCGATCTCCTCGGCGGCTCTCTGGGCCTCCGCGACCACCTTCTCCTCGTCCATTGTGGTCACCTTCCTATTCTCGACCACCATGGCGCCGTTGATTATCACGTCTGTGACCTCGTCGCCCCTGGCGCTGTACACTATGTTGGGCGCCACGTTCCTCACCGGCTTCAACAGCACGGGCGTCATGTGGGGCGCCTTCAGGTCCAAGAGTATGACGTCGGCCTTCTTGCCTGGCTCCAGGCTGCCCACCCTGTCGCCGAGGCCCAGCGCCGCCGCCCCCTCGGCGGTGGCCAGCCTCAGCATCTTCCACGCCGGCAGCGCGGTGGGGTCCCTGTGCCGTGTCTTGTTGAGGAGCGCCGCCACCTTCATCTCCACGAGCATGTTGTGGTGGCCGTTGCCCGGCGCCTGGTCGCTGCCGATGGTGGCGTACCTGCCCCCGCTCCGCAGGAACAGGGCCAGGGGAGGCGTTATGCCGTCGATGCCTGCTATGCTGGCGGGACAGGACGCGTACCTGACGCCGCGGCTCGCCAGCAGCGCCACCTCGTCGTCGGTGGTCTGGTGGCAGTGGGCGGCGATGAGCCCGTCGTCCAGGTACCCGATGCTGTCAAGATACCTTATGGTGGTGGTGCCGTACCTGAGCCTCATCTGTATCTCCTCGCGGCCCCCTTGGGCGACGTGGATGTGAGCCAGCTTCCCGAGCTCCTCGGCCTTCTCCTTGACCCTCAGCAGCAGCTCCTCGCTCATCATGTCGGCGCCGTGGGGCGCTAGGATGCACGTGATCCTGCCGTCGCCGGTGCCGTCGTAGCGTTCGATGAGCTCCAGGGCCTCCCTGAACCGTGCCTCGCCCACGTCCTCGAAGAAGATGTAGGGCTTGTTGGCGTCTGGCCTGCTGCCGGGACCGATCTCGTTGATGGTGCTGGCGAGGTTGGCCCGGACGCCGGAGGGTATGAACACCTCCTCGGCGGCGGCCCCCATGTCGCCTCCTATCTCGCCGAAGGTGGTGGTCCCGGCCTTCACGGCCTCCAGGACCCCCAGCGCCGTGCCCTTGACGCCGTGCTCGGGCTTCCTGTGCCCGGTGAACGGCGCCATGGTCTTGAGCATCCACTCTATCTCTGGGACGTCCTGGGCTTCGCCTCGGAGGAGGCTGAGCCCCGTGTGGATGTGGCCGTCAACGAACCCCGGGAGCACCGCCTTCCCCCGCGCGTCGATTACCTTCTCGGCGCCGCCGTGTGCCCTGGCCACCTCGTCCGTGGGGCCCACCGCGACGATGTCCTCTCCCTCTATGGCTACGGCGCCGTCCTCTATGGTGCCGAGGCCGTCTCCCTGCATGGTGAGCAGGAACCCGTGTTTGATGAGTATGCCATCGTACTTGGTCAACGTTTACACCGCTTCCCGCATAACGTCTTTTTGCGTTTAAAAAATCTTTCAGAGGCACCTGGTCAGCGTGCAACGTCCACGGGCACAGGGTTCAGGAGGCTGACCAGGGTCTCGGGCTTCATGCCAACGATGAAGCCTCGGCGCCCCGCGTTGATGTAGAGGTAGGGCAGCCCCAGTACCGTGGACTGGACGTAGACCTTCAGCCTTCTCTTGGCGCCGAAGGGGCTAATGCCGCCCACCGTGTAGCCTGTGAGGCGCTGGGCGTCCCTTCTACTGGTCGTCTCCACGTTCCTGGCGCCCATCGCTCTCGCCAGCTCCTTGAGGCTCACCTCCTTCTCGCCGTGCATGAGCACCATGAACGGGTTCCCCGCGTCGTCCTCCATGACCAGCGTCTTGACGACGGCGTGCATGTCCACCCCCATCTGCCTGGCCGCCGCCACGGCGCCCGACTCCCTGTATTCGTAGAGATGCTTAGTGTACTCGGCGCCAGCCTCGTCGAGCTGCCTCGTGGCCGGGGTGACCGGGAACCTCAACTCTATCACCACGTCAAAATCCATCGGAGCCTATTTGTGGTTTGGCTTCCCGGGGCGATGGGCTCCCGTCGGACTCGTTTCGACGGATAGTTAAACGTTTAATATCCATACAATAAATTCATTCGAAGGAGTATAACCCGTTGATCGAGATACGTTTCCACGGCAGAGGAGGACAGGGCGCCGTGACCGGCGTCAGGATGCTGTCCTCGGCCGTCCATATAGACGGCAAGTACACCCAGGCCATACCCCAGTACGGGACGGAGCGCAGGGGCGCGCCCGTCGTCGCGTTCTGCAGGATAGCCGACGAGCACATCAAGGAGAGGGACCTGGTCCACGAGCCAGATATAGTGGTGGTGCTGGACCCCCTGCTGGGCAAGACGGTGGACGTGACCCAGGGGCTGAAGGAGGGCGGCCTGGTGCTGGTGAACCACCCGGATTCCTATATGGAGGCCGGGCTCAGCGGCGAGTTCAGGGTCGCCACCGTGGACGCCACCAGGATAGCCCTGGAGACGCTGGGGCGGCCCATCACCAACACCTCCATACTGGGAGCCTTCGCCAAGGTAACGGGCCTGGTCAACTTGGCGTCGCTGGAGGAGGCGGTGAGCCGGGAGTTCCCCGAGAGGATAGTGAAGTCCAACATCATGGCCATGCGCCAGGCGTACGAGGAGGTCTCCGAGCCCATGGAAGCGTCGGGCGTACCCAAGATGGCGCGCGAGGAGGCGGGGTCCACGGAGCCCATAATATCGTACTCCCGGGACGTAGCCGACTGGCGGGTATACACCCCGGAGATAGACCGGGACAAGTGCATAGGCTGCAAGCGCTGCTGGGTTTACTGCCCCGAGACGGCGATAAGCATGAATGAGGAAAAGGCAGAGGTGAACTACCGCTACTGCAAGGGCTGCGGCATATGCGCGGAGGAGTGCCCCGTGGGAGCCATAGAGATGAAGCTGGAGGAGGTCTAAACGTGAAGTCTGAGGTCATGGTGGGCAACAAGGCCGTGGCGTACGCGGTGAAGCTGGCGAGGGCTAGGCTCATCTCCGCGTACCCCATAACGCCGCAGACCACCATAGTCCAGTACCTGTCGGACATGGTGGCCAGCGGCGAGCTGGACGCCGAGTTCGTCAACGTCGAGGGCGAGATAACCGCCCAGCTGGTGTGCATGGCGGCCTCCATAGCGGGGGCCAGGGCGTTCACCGCCACATCTGGGCCGGGGCTGCTGTACATGCACCACGCGCTCCACGGCACCGCCCGTTACAGGCTTCCCGTGGTCATGGCCGTCGCCAACCGCGGCGTCAGGACCATGGGGCCCGACCACACCGACCTACTGGCCCAGAGGGACACGGGCTGGATACAGCTCTACTGCGAGAACAATCAGGAGGTCCTCGACACCGGCGTCATGGCGTACAGGGTGGCCGAGGACGAGAGGGTGAGGCTGCCGGTGGCCTTCGGCCTCGACGGCTATGTGCTGAGCTACACGGCGGAGCCGGTGGCCATCCCCGAGCAAGACGAGGTGGACGGGTTCCTGCCGCCCTACGTGGGCGAGTACCCGGTCCTCCCGGAGAACTTCGACGAGGAGATAGGGGTCTACAAGAGGCACTGGAGCGAGGGCAGGGGCATCGACGAGCCGTTCACGCCGCTCCCCGCCGACGAGAACTACTCGCACCTGACCATGGTGAAGTGGGGCGCCGGACACGACCTCCAGTGGAGGTGGCGCGCCCACCAGGAGGCCATGACCCGGGCTAAGACGGTCATCAAGGAGGTGGACGAGCTGTACGGGAAGCTGTTCGGCCGCAGCTACGGCGGCCTCGTGGACGAGTATCGATGTGAGGACGCGGAGGCCGTCATAGTGGCCATGGGCACCATAGCCAGCACGGCCCGCGCCGCCGTGGACAGACTCAGGGGCGACGGTAAGCCCGTGGGCCTGGTCAAGCTGAAGGTCATGAGACCGTTCCCAGCCGAGGAGTTCGCACGGATAGGGAAGGAGGTCGAGGCGATAGGCGTGCTGGACAGGAACATCAGCCTCGGCGAGGGGGGCGTTGCTTATAACAGCATACGGAGCGCCCTCTACGGCTTGGAGGAGCGGCCTAGGGTCCACGGCTACCACGTTGGGCTCGCCGGGAACGAGGTGCGGGTGCAAGACATATCGAGGATAGCGGAGAGGACGTTGAAGGCGGCGAGGGGGGAGGAGGTTGAGCCCCTCGTCACCTGGGTGGGGAGGTGAATGACTTGAGCAAGAGAATGAGCATAAACGACATCCCGGAGGATGAGGCGGTCTGGTCGGGGAACCCCGCCTGCCAGGGCTGCGGAGGCAGCATCGTGGGCAGGCTCGTCTACAAGGCGCTGGGCAGGAACTCGGTGCGCGTGGAGGTGGCGTCATGCGCGCCGGGCTTCATGAACATCAGGGTGCCCAGCTTCTACGCGCCGGCGTTCGAGGGCGCCGCCGCGTTCCTCACGGGCCTCTACCGGGGCTACAGGCTCATGGGGAGGGAGGACGTGACCATAGCGGGGCTCATCGGCGACGGCGGCACCGTGGACATAGGGTTCCAGGGGCTCTCGGCGGCGGCGGAGAGGAACGAGAACATATTCTGGTTCACCTACGACAACGAAGCGTACATGAACACGGGCGGCCAGAGGAGCAGCTCGACGCCGTACCTGGCAAGGAGCGCAACGACGCCAGTGACCGGGGAGAGCCGCGGCAAGAGAGAGGCCAAGAAGAACCTGCCGTTCATACTGGCGATCCACCGAGTGCCCTACGTCTCCACAGCGTCCGTCGCATACCCCGAGGACCTCACAGCCAAAATAATGTACGGCAAGAAGCTGAAGGGCTTCAAGTACATGCACGTAAACGCGCCCTGCCCCACGGGCTGGGGCTTCGACCCCAAGGACACGATAAAGGTGTCAAGGCTCTCGGTGCAGTCGGGGCTATGGCCCCTCTACGAGATAGAGGACGGCAGACGCTTCAAGCTGACCTATAAGCCGAGGGAGCTGGCGCCGGTCTCGGAGGCCTTGAAGCTGCAGGGAAGGTTCAGGCACCTCACCGAGGAGGAGACCGACGCCATCCAGCGGATCACCACGGATAACTGGGACAGGCTCCTCGCCCTCGACGGCGGGGAGATCAGCTAGGAGGCATTGACTTGGCATCGCTACTCGAAGGCGTCAGGGTCCTCGACCTGAGCCACGTCTACTACGGCCCCTACACTACGATGGTCCTCGCGTCCATGGGCGCCGAGGTCATCAAGATCGAGCCGCCGTGGGGCGAGATGTCCAGGTTTTACCCGCCGCTGGTCAACGGCGAGAGCTCCCCCTTCATGTACCTGAACAGGTGCAAGAAGGGCTTGACCCTCAACCTGAAGAGCGAGGAAGGTAAAGCCATTTTCTATAGGCTCCTTGAGGACGCGGACGTCGTCGTCGAGAACTTCAAACGGGGCACCATGGAGAAGCTGGGATTGGGTTATGATGATCTACGGAGCAGGAAGCCTGACATAATCTACGCGGCTCTCAGCGGGTTCGGCGTGGACGGCCCCTACAGGGACAGGCCCAGCTTCGCCCCCGTCGCGGAGGCCATGTCGGGTTGGATGAGGATCACAGGCGACCTCGTGGACCCTGAGGGGCCGCCCCTCAGGCCGGCGGAGTGGCACGGCGACCTCGACCCGGCGATGTGGGCGGTGGTCGGCATACTCGCGGCCCTCAGGCACAGGGACAGGACGGGCGAGGGGCAGCTGGTGGACGTCGCGCAGCTCGACTGCATGATAGCCATGACCGGCATACCCATCTCCAACTACCTGGTGGAGGGCAAGCTCGCGTGGGAGATATGGAGGGACAGGCCCACCGCCGGGATACTCTTCGGGTTCTTCAAGGCGGTGGACGGCTACGTCTACGTGGCGGCGGAGGGCGGCCAGGTGGACAGGCTTAAGGAGCTGACGGGCAGGGAGCTGGAGTCCAACGAGGACCTGCAGAGGTGGGTGTCTGACAAGACTATGCGCGGCGTCGTGGATTCCCTCGTCGCCGCCAACGTTCCCGTGGCGCCGGTGTATCAGCTGGACGAGGTGGTCGAGGACCCCCAGGTCAAGGCCCGTGGGATGATCGTGGAGATCGATCACCCCAGGGCGGGGAGGGTCCGCCAGCCCAACTTCCCAGTCAAGTTCTCCAGGACGCCGGCCGACGTATTCGCGGCGCCCAGCCTCGGCCAGCACAACGAGGAGATACTCTCCGAGATGCTTGGCTACGGCGACGAAGAGATAACGGCTCTGAGGAAGAAGGGCGTCATCACCTAGCCCCTCTCAATCTATACTAGGCTTTTCTTTTCCGTCGCCTCTGGTCAGCATCAGCGGGCCCGTCAACGTCACCGCGGACCAGAAGATCAGGTCGCCGAGCAACGCGTTCAGCCTCACGGTCCACGTGTCCACGGGGCCCGCAATGGTGACGGTCTGGTGCCTCCCCCACGTGAAGGGTAGGCCGTGCCGGGTGAACACGTTGTCCGGCATGCTCTCGGTGAACCCGTATACGGTGAACACGATCATGGCGATCATCGCGGCCACGGTGTAGCCTATGAAGAGTTTTCTATCCATGTTTCTCGGTGGGGAGCCGCGGTTAATCAGGCTTGTTATATGCCTCGCCGCCGGATACGTCTCCATGCCTACCACGCTGGACGTCGGCAACTTCTTCCTGTTCCTCTCCGGGTTCCTGATGATATACACGGCGTACAGGGACAGGGAGGTGTTGAAGGGGTATAACCTGTTGGGCACGTTGATGCTGGTGCTGGGCATAGGGCTGGTCATCGTTTTCTACGTGCAGGAGGGCTACTGGGTAAGCGTCTTCCTCACCCTCCCCAACTACGGGTACTGGCTGGTGGTCGCGGCGGCCCTCATCAGGATGCGAGTGAAGTAGCCCCGATAATAGAGTACAGGTTTATTCCATGTGACACGGATATTGAAATTCTCATTATAACTATGGTTCAACTAAATATAAATTCTCGTCTATATGCGGGATGGGACTCCCACATGTTTTTACTAGTAATAAAAATCAATGAGAAAAAAAGAAAAAACCTGATCTTTTTTATCCGAAAAGGACACCTAATATTCCCGTTAAAACCGAGATCACAACTAAAGCAATTATCGGAACAGTCAAGCGCCTTTCTTTAGGATTACGCTCCCATCTATGAAACAACCACGAGAAGCTTAAAACAGAAAAAATCTGTTCAGGCCAAGTTGATAGATGAATCGATAAAGGAAAATCAGCGTAAATGAAACTCTCATACTTACCAGGATCCGTAGCATCAGCAAACACATGAATTAAAATCCAAAGTGCAACTGCGAGGTATTTCCATCCTTGATCATTCTCATTTATCACTTTACGAAATGGAAGGAACGCTATTGCTAGAAATGCTCCTCTAATTATCTGTAAAGCGGGACCCATAGCTACTAATGGATGGTTAAATGGCCTCATGAAAGAATATTCTGCTGTAGCAAATAGTTCTTGATAGTTACATAATAATGCAAAGATGAGACCTGAAATGAAGTAAACTGCAGTGTGAGTAGCAGAAAATCTGGCTATAAACCCGATATAGGACGAATTTTTTGGATTTTCGTTACTCATAGTTCTACGTATGTAACTAAACTATACTTAATTTTCTCCTACAAGGATGACTAGTTTAGCACACTTGTTAATTATCTCAATCCTTTCTCAATAAAAAGGAAATTCAATTTACCTGTTACTAATAACAAAGAACACTGCATGCAGGAATTTTTTCCGTTATTACAAGTAACCTGACTCAAACCCCAAGAAAACCCCGAACAACGGGACAAGCTACTCCACCCTGACGCCGAACTGAAGCAAGGCCAACCCCAGGAACATCACTATGAAGCTCACCGTGAATATAGGGAACAACCCGAAAGCATCCGCTATGTACGCCGCCACAACAGGCGCAACCACGCTCACCACGCTCCCAGGCAGAAAACTGATGGCGAACCCCATCCCCATCTGACGGGGAGGGCTCAGCTTCGCCGTCAACGAAGCCGTGGCAGGCATCCCCAGTATGCCACAGAAACGGTACATCAGATACAACGCCATGAACGGCAGCACCCCCTCCGTGAAGAACGCCGCGATGTAGAACAGGTACCCCACCCCAAGCGCCAACACCGCCCACCGCTTGTCCCCGAACCGGCCGGCCATGTACCCCCCGATGGGCGAAGCAGCCAGCCCCAGCACGCTGCTGGCGCTGAACATGATGCCCAGGTCCGTGATGCTCCACCCCCTCACGTCCGCAAGGTAGATGCTCAGGAAAGTCCCAATCATCATCAAAGCAAACTGGCGGACGCCAGAGGCCGAGAGATACATCAAGAAGTCTCTGTTCAGCAGCGTCACCACCTCCCCCTCAACGTGCTCGCCGTTGTCCTCATCCGATCCCGCGCCCTTCATGTCCCGGAGGAAGAACACAAGCGCCATTCCAAGCACGATGAAAGGCACCCAGAACAGGTAGACACGCCTCCACTGGAACGCGAAGTAGCCCATGAGCACCGTTATGCTGAGAGGACCCAGCGCCACCCCGAAGGTCCCCCCCGCGTTCAGGAACCCCATGGCCTTGCTCCTGTCAGAGGTATCCACCATACGCGCCGTGTAACTGTGGCTCGGCGGGTGATAGAAGGTGCTCGTAAGCGTCATGAGCACGAGCCCCACGATGTACATCGCCGGGTTCACGGTGAACCCCGCGATGAGGGCCCCGGCCGCCGCCATACCGACGCTCAGCGCCACCAGCCTCTTGGCTCCATACTTGTCGCTCATCCAGCCCACGGGCAGCGTGAACAACACGGAGACCAGGCTCGGTATGGCGCTTATCAACCCTATCTCCATGTTGCTCAAAACGAACTCCTCCCGGATCTCCACGATCATGGTGCTCCTCATGTTGCCCGCCGCGTGGATCAACGCGTGGGTCGCAACCATGGCCAGCAGCGCGAAGCTGAACAGGCCGCGTCTATCATCAGTCAACGAAAATCAGAGACAATAAATAGCATCCCCTAATAAGGGTTCAGACCGGCTACCAGTATCTTGGTGGCCAGCCTTACATACCCACCACGCTTAAACGCTCTCCAACTAGAGGAAGCTAACATGCAAGACCTGAAGATAGTGTGCAAGGAGATCAGGGGACACTGCGACACCATGGAGGTGGGCGACTACTTCATCGTCCGCGGAGGAAAACTCAGCATACCCGAGGGAACCTTCTGCTACTGGGCCCTCAACGCCATACTGCCGCTGCTCCCCGCCAAGCAGAGGAAGCTGGACGAGCCCGACGACTGGATGCCAAGGACGTGGCACGTCGAGTGCCCCGACCCAGCGGGCCAGGTGATAATGGAGATACAGCCCATCCCCTCCATCGATGACTGATCTTCTATAAATCTAGTTTAACTTCCAAACAATTTTTCAGCAAAAGAACTCGAATAAAAAGGGGTTAGATGGCCAGGCTCGGGTCGTCGATCCAGGCCTCTGCCCACTCGATGAGCTGTTCGGCGTATTCCGTGGGTATCTTCTTCCCGCTCTGGGCGGATACCTCGTTGATGAAGGCCTGGAGTATGTTCTCGTAGGCGTTCATGTTACCCTTATCGAGGGCTTTGAGGGCGTTTCCGAGTTTCGCCAGCAGGCTCTTCCTGAAGCCCTTGTGCTCTATCTCTTCCTGTATGTCCTCCATCGCCTCGGGTATCGTGGGTACCTCGGGCCCGGGAGGGCCGACCTTGAGAAGAACTACGTCGTAGCCCGTCGATTCAGCGCTTTTCTGGCCAGCTATCACGTACTCGCCGTCATCAACCTCTATAACCGAGTTGCCGCAGGAGATCACGTCATCGACGTACGTTGCGTTCCACTCACGGTTACCGTAAGGGTCCGTCTTTACGAGCAGTATCGAGTCAGCGCCAGTGGCGTTGGGCCCGTATCCGGTGAATATGTATCCTCCGTCGCTTGTGAGGTCCACGGAGTATGCTACCTCCATCCACGGTCCGCCATAAGTCTGGCTCCACTCCTCGTATCCCTCCGAATCGGTCTTGATGAGCCACGCGTCATATGGGTTTCCCAGTGAGGTGGTCTGACCCGCTACGATGAAACCACCGTCCGGGGTCTGTTTCAGAGCATGCCCTGGATCGTTGTAGTTACCACCATAGGTTCTGTCCCAGACAAAGTTTCCGTCGAGGTCCACCTTCACCAGCCAGAGGTCGTCACCCATGGGGCCCGAGCTGAAGGAAAGGGTTCTCCCCACTGCCACGTACCCATCGGTGGTCTCCACGACGTCGGAGCCGAACTCCTGAGAGCCGCCGCCGAGGGGGGTGTTCCATTCTTCGTTGCCCGATGCGTCGGTCTTGATGAGCCACATGTCGGTCCATCCCGCGCCATAGGACTGGGTGGTCCCCGCGATTATGTAGCCGCCGTCGCTCGTCTGCTTCACAGAGTAGCCCAAGTCATACAGTGTTCCTCCGAAGGTCTTTTGCCAGTCGAGTGTCCCGTCCGACAGGGTCTTCACTAGCCACGCGTCTCCGCCTCCAGCCCCGTACGAGAAGGTGCACCCCGTGAAGATGTACCCGCCGTCGCCTGTCTGCTGGATGGAGTAGCCGTAGTCCCCGGTCGGGAACCCCGGGTATCCGTAGACCATGTTCCATTCCTCGTAGCCTTCACTGTCCGTCTTGATGAGCCATGCGTCAGGGTTGCCGGTGCCCATGGTGTGAGTGTCGCCGATGACGGCGTATCCTCCGTCGGAGGTCTGTGTGACGCCCCAAGCCGTGTCTGAGCCCGTCCCGGCGTAGATCCTCATCCAGTCCAGCTCCTGTGCAAGGGCGATCGTGGGGATGAATGAAAGTATAATGAGCAGCGTTGCAGCTATTTTCCAGACTTTGTGCCTGTTTTGTTTGGTGTCTATTTTTTCCATTTAATCAACCTAACCTATTATCCACTTATTGGTTTTTAAAATTTTTAACATGGATTTACTAAACAATATTATATATCTTCACGCCCAAATGTCCGAGTGGATAAGTAAATACGGTAAATATCCACTTTTCTAAATATTTAAATACCTAAATATTACCGTAGGGTGCATGGCGATCAAGATAGAAATTATCGGAGTAGAGCCCGCGTGCAAGCGGTGCAAACAGACCATGGAGAACGCGTTCAAGGCGGTTGAGAAGCTCCGAGCAGAAGACGTAGACGTCGAGGTGGAGAAGCTCGACGTCATGGCCAAGGAAACCATGGACAGGTTCGGCGTGGTACGCACCCCCGCCGTGGCCCTCAACGGCGTAGTCAAGATCATGGGCAAGGTCCCCGACCCCGGCGTCATCGAGCGAATGATACGCAAGGAACTCTAGATGGAAGCCAAGAGGCTCGCCCGCACCGCGGTCTTGATGGGCTTCATCCTCACCGTCGTCGGGCTCATGGCGTGGAGCATCGTAGCCAAGCTCGCCCTCACCCCCCAGGCCACGGCCGAGGACCTCCGGGCCCTGCCATTGTACATGATACCCCTCCACTACCTCTGGGACTACGCCCAGCATGGGTGGCTGTGCCTCAGCTTCGCGTTCATAGTCTCGGGGCTGTTCCAGGAGTTCATCCCCCAGGACACCATGATCAGGTACATGGGGAGCGGCGACCTGAGGGCGTACGTGTTCGCCACTGCCCTCGCCCCCGTGTTCTGTGTCTGCAGCTGCACCATGGTGCCCATATTCGCGGGCCTCGTATACGCCGGAAGCGGCATAGGCCCCGCCCTAACGTTCCTGCTGGTGGCACCCGCCAACAACCTGCTGGCCGACATAATCACCGTCCAAGTCATGGGGTGGCCCATAGCCCTCGCCGACATGGCCGCCGGGGCAGCCAGCGCCATAGCCATAGGCTACATAGTCTCCAGGACCCCTTGGGGCAGAGAGTTCGAGGAGCGCTTCACCGGCAAAGTGAACGCCCAGGCATCCGTGGAGCTCATCGAGGAGCCCCTAGACGACAGGCTCTGGAACGCGTTGAAGTTCGGCGGCTACCTGGCCAAGCAGATACTTCCCACTTTCATCGTCGGCCTCGTGGTGGTCAGCTACTTCCAGGCCTACTTCCCCGAGGACCTGGTGAGGGCGTGGCTCTCGGGCCCCAGGGGCGTCGTGGTGGCCGCCCTCCTCGGCGGCCCCCTCTACACGCCCACCCTCATCGAGGTGGTCCTCGGGAAGGCGCTCATGGACCTGGGCATGACCCCCGCCGCCACCGTGGCCTGGCTCATGGGTCAGCCCTACGACATCCCCAACAGCCTAACCGCCTCCAGGGTCGTGGGCTGGAGGATAGTGGCCACGTACGGCCTCCTAGCATTTATATCCGCAGTCCTCTCAGGACTCG
>CAZEMD010000017.1:0-15207 GCA_964513225.1 uncultured Candidatus Bathyarchaeia archaeon
CACCTCGCTGGGCTCCGCGTAGAGTTCCATGTAGAGCCTGTGGAGCATGGCGCTGAGCCCCGCCTTCGTGACCCCCGTGTAAGCCGAGTACTCCTGCTCCTCCTCCATAACCAGGCTCTTGGCGGCCACCTCGGGCAGGACGTCGCTCATCTTCTCGACGCCCGCCACCAACGCGCAGTCGCTGTAACCGGAGGCCACCGCCTTGACGGCCTCGTGGAACGCGACGCCGCCGCTGGCCGAGCCAGCCTCCACCCGGACGGCGTGGAGCCCGGGCCTGGCCACGGCGTCTGCCATGAGCGCCCCCATGTTGAGCTGATCCTGCATGAGGGAGCCGCTCATGTTACCAACGTAGAGACTATCCACGTCACCTGTGCCGGCGTCCTTCATGGCCTGGAGCGCGGCTTCCGCGAAAAGGCCCCAGATGGCCTTCTCCCAGTGCTCGCTGACCTTCACTAGGCCGACGCCCGCCACCGCCACCTTCCTCATTGTATTATCTGCCCCCTGAACCTTAGGTACGTGGCGTAGTCCACGTACTTCTTGCGTTCGATGAAGCTGGCCAGCTTCGGCCCACCCCGCTTCCCGGGTAAAGCCTCCTGCACGGTGAAGACGAAGGCGTCGCTGCCGCTGCCGGAGCCGTAGCTCACCGCGAATATCTTGTCGCCGGGCTCGGCTATGTCGAGCGTGGCGGCGAGGCCGACAGGTGTGCTCCCCGCGTAGGTGTTCCCGATCCTGGGGGCCACGAGCCCCGGGTCGATCTGGTCCATGGTGAAGCCGAGGCCCCTGCCCACGCGTATGGGGAACTTGGTGTTGGGCTGATGGAAGACGGCGTAATCGAAGTCCTCGGGCTTGTACCCTGTCTCCGCCAGCAGCCTCTTGGAGGCGCCCTGGATGTGTTTGAAGTACGCGGGTGCCCCCGTGAACCTGTTACCGTGCCGCGGGTACATCTCCTTGGAACGCCTCCAGAAGTCGGGCGTATCCGTCACGTAGCTGTAGGAGGCCTCGACGTAGGCGACCGTATCGTCGCTGCGCTCCGCGAATATGAACGCGGCTCCCCCGCAGGCCGCGGTGTACTCAAGCGCGTCCGCCGGCCTCCCCTGGGCGGTGTCCGCGCCTATGGCCATGGCGTACCTGTGCATCCCGCTGCCGACGAGGGCTATGCAGTTCTGCATGGCCTCGGTGCCCGCCTTGCACGCGAACTCGTAGTCGGCCGTGGACACGCTCGGGGTTGCCCCTATGGCCTCGGCCACGATGGTGCCGCTGGGCTTCACCGCGTAGGGCTTGGACTCGGTGCCCACGTAGACGGCGCCTATCTCCGAGGGGTCTATGCCCGAGCGCTTCACGGCCTGCTTCGCCGCCTCCACCGAGATGGTCACCGTGTCCTCGTCTGGCGCCACCACCGATTTCTCCTCAACGGGCACCCCGACTCCCCCCCAGACCCGGTTCACCTCGGACGCCTCCAGCCTGTAGATGGGTACGTAGGCGCCGTACCCCACGATGCCGACCTGTCTAGCTGTCTTCAAAGGATATCACTTTCGAGGTTGTATCGATCAAACATGTGTGCACCGTATTTAAAGCTGCTCGACACGGAACGAAGGCCCCTACGACAGGGGACGATGACAAGCCTTACATAAGCATATAGGCTACAAAGCCACCTTCTCAGAGTCGGCTCTTGGCTGAAGCACGACGAACATCCCCAACCCCAACAGGGAGATGGCGGAGCCCAGCCAGAACACGGGCGTCAGGCTGAACATGTCGGCGAAGACCCCCGAGATGAGCGGCCCAGCCATCATGCCGAGGCTCATGGCGCTCTGCAAGACGCTCATGGTGGTCCCTATGCCCAGGCTGCGTCCCTCGATGGCCGCTATCGCGGTGATTGCCGGCGTCATCAACGCGCTTCCCGCGGAGAACAGGAGCCTGGCGGCAAGCACCTGCCAGAAGCTGTGGGCGAAAGGGAACATGGCCATGCCCACCACCGCCACCATGCCCCCCATGATGATGAGCCTGTTCTTGTCGTGTTGGTCCGCCAAGACTCCACACGGCCTCTGGAGGGCAGCCGAGCTGAGCTGACCCACGGATAGCACGATGCCCGCCTGTGTGACGGACAGACCGAGGCCGCCCTCCAAGACCGTCGTGGTCATGAAGATGGATAGGAACCCCATGATGGCTCCGCGGCCCAGGGCGTTCACGGCCCTGAACACGAAGCTAGCCAGTAAGATCCTGTTAGACAGTACCCTCCTGAACGAGGGCTTGGGCTTGTCCTCCGTGTAGGTCGTCGAACCCAGCTCCGGGAGGAAAAGCATCACGAGCGCCAGGCTCAGGGAGGTGAGGCCGCTCATGAAGTAAAATGGGGCGCTCATGTTGAACAGGTCGGTTAGGCTGCCGCCCAGGAGGGGTCCGAACCCCATGCCGCCGAACATGGCGAAGTTCATGGTGCCCATGTAGCGTCCCTCCTCTCCCTCGGGCGACAGCTCCGCGGCGTAGGCCATGGCGATGGGCATGGTCATGGCGGAGCCCAGGCCGTGGACGAACCTGAACGAGAGGAGAGAGTTATAGTCCCACGCGACCACGTACATGAGGCTGACCACCGCGTAGACGAGCAGCCCGGCTACGATGACCTTCTTCTTGCTTGAGGAGTCGCTGAGCCTCCCCGCGGGGGCGCTGAATATGAGCCTCGATATGCTCCATGCCGAGCTGAGCAGCCCCACCTGGGTGTACGTGGCGCCCAGGCTCTCGGCGTACAGCGGCAGGATGGGGCTGACGATACCGAGGCCAAGCATAGCCACGAACACGGAGAGCAGAAGCACCTTGATGGCTCTATTCATCCTCTGTCAGGGTGTGGCAACGGAATATATCGTTTACCGTGAAGAGGCGTTCACTTGGTGAGGTAAATGTCCTTGATGGCGCGAAGGCTCTTGAGGGTAGCCTTGAGGCTGTACGGCGGCTCGAAACTGTGGACCAGCTGGGTCCAGTCCTCCCCCACGACCTCTATATTTTCCATGTCCGACGTGCCTGGGGCGCGTCCAACTGATGACGCGATGTGCTTTACCTCGGAGGGGTCGAACCCCATGATGCTGGTGCACACCGAGTCCACGGATACTATGTCTACGCCCGCCACCAACGCGTCGAGGCAGACGGGGTTCCCGACGACAGGCCCGTTCCCCTCCATGCAGGTCAACCCGTCCACCACCACCAAGTCGTTTCTCACCGTCTCAGCCAGGTAGGGCAATATCTCGTCGAGGTGCCTGTGGAGCCTGCCCTTGCTCTTCCGCTGGAAGACGCCGTATAGGTTCTTAATGCCGAGGGTCACCAGGGTGTGGGCACAGGTCTTCATTTTGGGCAGGTTGACGAAGTACTCGGCGTCCATGACTGTCCTAGGCATCCTGAGGACGGTGCCGGCCACCTCGTGCCCCTCGTAGTCGTCGTGGCTCAGGTTAACCCATCCAACGTCTAGCTCTTCGAGGAGCGCAAGTAAGCCGGATCTTTCAGCCCTGTAGTCCGCTGTGCCCGAGATGTTGTCCGACTCCACCACCGTGACCTCGCAGCCCCTTTCCTTGAGGAGGCCGACCACGGCCTCTATCACCCTGAAATCGGTTATCACCATGCCGTCCGGGTTCTTGGCGTTGCAGATGTTGGGCTTGACCACCACGTCGATGCCGCGAGGCAACGGGGCGTCTAGCAGCTCTACGCCACGCCGAACGGCTGCCGAGACGTCTCCGCCGGCTCGAACCACTGACACCCTGCTCAAACCATCCCCTCCTACATCATCTCGGATATCTTCTCTATGACCTCTAGTATATGGATCTCGTCTTCCACCGTGATCCGGGGCGGTTCTAGGCCGCTGGCCAACCGGTAGAAGTGGAGGTACTGGTTCTTGAAGCTGGGGTGCTTGAACCTGACGAGGTCGAGGTACCAGCCTAGCCCTCGATCCCTGTAGACCTTCTTCCTTCCCCGGTTCTCCAGAGAGACCTGGTAGGGCTTCATCATGAGCTCAGCCTCTAGGCGGCCGTCGTATCCGTGGACCTCTATACTGAACTTGGGCACCAGCTTGGTCCAGCTCATGCTGCACTCCAGGTCCACACCCCGGTCGGTAACCAGGGTGGTCTCCATGTTGTCGCAGACCGGGTAGTCGTCGCACCACCATCGAAGCTCCTTGACGTCCACCGCCGTCCCGGCTACCTGTTTCGACACGCTGAGTATGTGCGGCAGCACGTCCATTAAGACGCCGTCGCCCGAAGTGGTCCTGAAGTCCGTCTGAGGCCGGTACGTTTTCAGGTTGTTCATGAAGGCGAGGGTAAGCTTCCTCACGCCTCCCACCGCGCCGGAGTCCACGAGATCGGTGAGGCGGGTCAGGCAAGGCGTGAACGCGTAGTTGTGGGCGGGGAGAACCGCCAGCCCCGACTCGTTTTGAGCCTCCCCTATCTTCACACAGCCCTCCACGGTATCCGAGAGAGGCTTTTCACATAGAACATGTTTACCGTTGCTCAAGGCGTCGAGGATCATATCCTCGTGGAGCCTCGGCGGGGTGTTGATGGCGACGCCGTCGATGTCAGGGTCACTCAAAAGTTCATGGTAGTCCCTGTAAGCCTTGGCGCCGCACCTGCTGGCTGCTTCTCGCATCAACTTTTCGTCGATGTCGGATACCGCGGCTACCTCTATCTCACTGATGTCTCGTACGGCTCGGAGGTGGAACATGGTGGTGACGCGGCCGCAACCTATGACTCCGAGTCGGAGCATGCTTGTTTGACCCCTCGTGAGGCTTTTCTATTTTCCGGTGGGCGGCGCTAATCTATGAACCTGGTGAACAGCATGCCCGCGAGCCCGGTGGGCCTGATCAGGTTCTTGGGCTTGGGCGGGTTGGGTATGCAGCAGAAGTGTTTCCAGTAGAGGTATTTACCGATGGTGACGTCCAGCTTCAGGGTCCTGTGGAGGAAGACGTCCACGGTTCCCATCCATCTTCTGCCCAGGAAGCTGCCGGCGAAGGCCATCCCCAGGAGGTACGTGGCTATGTATAGGATGACTTGTTGAGCCATCTCTATCGTGAACTCCATCCATATCACTAGCGATACAGCACGGTGGTTGAATAAAAGGTTATCGCCACCCCTCGAACCCCTCCAGAGCCTCCCGGTAGCCGAAACGCAGGCTCACCGCCCCGCAGAGCACCAGCTCGAACCAGTACGTGGCTAGGCGGGTCAGCAGGCTTATGGCCGAAGCGGCCCCAAGGGGCACCCCCACCACCGTGAAGGCCCCGGTGAGCCCCGCGTCAACCACGCCGAGGCCGCTGGGTATCAGTATGTTCAGCTGCTGGATGAACTCGATGACTGCGTAGATGAGCACTATCACCCAGAAGCTGACGCGCTGACCCAGGGAAGCGGCGACGAGGTAAGCCGTCACCGAGCCCGTGCTCCAATGGAACCCCACCATGAGGAGGGAGAGAAGGTTTTCCAGGGGCCGCCCGCGGAGGCTCTCCATGGCCTTACCCATCTCGTCCACGAACGCGGAAAAACCACCCAGCCCCATCTCGGGGTTGTATACCCTGTCGAGGATGTTCCTCTGCACCCAGCCCGGGCTGCCCTCATAGAGCCGTAGCAGGCGTCTAGGGGTCAGCACCAAGCCGAATACGAGGGTGTTGAATAGGGCGTAGAGGACAACGAACCAGACCATCGTAGGCTGAACGGGGACGTCGCCTCCTCCCATGAACGTGACGGCTGCGGCCAGGGTTATGAGGACGCCGAAGCTGATGAAGTAGTATACCTTGCTAACGACGACGGAGCTCACGGCCTTACCCAGGTTGCTGCCGTCCTCGCCTCGCACAAGGTAAGCCCGGATTATCTCTACTCCTGAGGGGACCGGGAGCACCCAGACCACGAACATGCTCACGAACGTCATCTGGACCGAGCGCCAAAGGCTCGTCCTAACCTGAAGCACCCTGAGAAGCACGTGCCACGAAGCGGCGAGGAAGAGCAGCCCCACCCAGTTCAGCAGCACCGCGGAGCCGAACATCAGAGGGTCGAACCGCCCCGCCTCGGCGAGAAACCTGAACGGGTTCGTGTAGGCTAGGTAGGCGACGAAGATAGCCGCGCCGAGCACCGTGAAAGCGACGCCCCACCTGCCACGCCTCAACTCCAGCCCCACAGTAACCCACCCTTCCTCGGCCATAAATAGGTTGAGAGCAACAGGGAAATACCCTGAAACCGTGATCAAGTCCAGATGGACGCCTTCACCGAGTTCCTCAGGGAGAACAGGGACAGGAACACCATGGTGATAACCCCGGGTGGGAACCACGGCGACACCCTCATCCACATGGGGCTGGTGAAGAAACTGGACGAGCAAGGCGTCAGGTATTCATGCTTTAACCTCGAACACGCGTACGAGAGGAGCCTGGCTCTGGGCGGGAAATACCTGCTCAACATATTTTTCTGGAGAACAGGGATAGACGCAGGCTTCAAGCTACTCGACGTACCCGACGACGTTGAACTCGTCCTGTTCGAGGGAGGCGGCTACATGAACGACGTCTGGTACGGCCCCGCTCTGCTCAAGGCGGTCATTGGGCAAACCCAGGCGCCCATAGCCGTGGCCCCCCAGAGCTACGTCTTCAACCGCACAAGACTCGCCGACTACTTCATGGAAGGCCGCGAGGCCACCCTTTTCTGCCGTGAACGCTACAGCCACGACCACCTCACCGGGCAGGAGCTGCCCCCCAACGTCCAGTTGAAGTTATCGCCAGAGCTGGCGCTGTACCTTACGCCGGAAGACGTGGAAGAGTATATTGAGCCTAGAGAGGAACGCTACCAGCTGGTCGCCATGCGGCGGGACAAGGAGTCCGCGGTAACCGGAAACCTGATCAGGGAGATAGAGCAAGCGTGCGACAACCCCGTATCGAGGGACGTGTCCATGATGGGCTCGTTGACGGACTTCGTTTCCGTGGTGGCCAACGCGGAGACCGTCTACACCGACAGGCTCCACGTGGCGATAACGTCATCCACACTCGGCAATGACACGACCCTCTACGGAAACAGGTACCACAAGAACCGGGGCGTCTGGGAGTACAGCCTCAGGGACAGCGTCAGGTTCGTCGAGGCATGACGCTGGTCTTATATCGCGACTAGAAAATATGGGTAACATGGCTCAGGCCCGCGAGGTCTTCTCCCTCAGCGTCATAGTGCCTGTCCTGAACATGGCCAAGACGGTGAGGGACCTCATGGAGTCACTCATGCACCTCGACTACGACAGTGATAAGCTGGAGATCATCGTCGTAGACGGCGACTCGAAGGACGGGACCAGGGAGATCGTCCAAGAGTACCCCTTCAGGCTGATACAGCAGGAGGGGAAGGGGCTCAACGCGGCCAGGAACACCGGGATCAAGCACAGCACAGGAGAGATAATCGCCTACACCGACGGCGATTGCGTCGTCCCCCCGGACTGGGTGAAGGCCATCGTGGCGAACTTCAGGGACCCGGGAGTAGGCTTCGTCGGGGGAACCATGGAGGGGTACGACAAGAACGAGGCCCTGAGCAACTACATGGACGAGACGTTCTTCAGGGTGACCCCGGGCTTCCGCTTCAGGATAGAGGGCACCGACCTCAGGCTGCTCCAGTTCCCTGCGGGCGCCAACATGGCGTTCAGGCGGAGCGCCCTGGCGCGGGTCGACTTCTTCGACGAGAAAATAATCTACGGCTTCGACGACCTTGAGCCCGTGGAGGAGATGGGGTTAAAGGGTTTCAGGATCGTGCTCGACCCCGAGGTGAACGTCCTCCACCAGCACAGGTCCACGCTCGGGGGCCTCGTGAAGCAGCACTTCAGCTACGGCAGAGGCGGAACCCTGCTCCTCATCAACAAGAGAACGAGCGACCTGGCTTACTGGTTCTCGTCGTACCTGATATTCATGACAGGCATGCTGCTCTTCTTCAGTTTCATGATGTATCTTTGGCTGAGGATCAGGCACCCGATGCCCCTGAACCTCGGCCTCGGCTCCCTGGGCCTCTTCATGATCGTCATCATGCTATACTACCTGCCGGTTAGCTTAAGCACCGGTAAGCCTTGGAAGCTCCTAGCCTACCCGGTGCTGGACCTGATGCGGGGGCTTGCGTTCGCATTCGGCGGAGTATACCAGCTGTTCAAGTCGACCAGCCAGAAAGTGATCAGATAGTGACGGAGATCAGGCTTCGGGAGTTCAGGGAGGGAGACCTTGATGAGATCCACAGGATCGAGCGGAGCAGCTACCCGACGCCGTGGTCGATGAACTTCCTCAGGCTCATGGCTAACATGAACCCCGAGCTCTTCATCGTGGCGACAGTGGACAGGGGTGTGGTGGGTTACACAGTGGGAGAGCTGAATGAGAGGGCGGACATCAGGGTGGGGCACGTGATGAACGTAGCCGTCGACGCCCGGCACCGGAACAGAGGCGTAGGGACCATTCTGATGGATGAGCTTGAGTCCAGGTTTCATAGGCTGGGCGCCACCGCGGCCTACCTAGAGGTGAGGGAGTCAAACCTGGACGCCCAGAGGCTCTACAGCCGCAGAGGCTACGTTTTCCTAAGGAAGGCTGAGGGTTACTATGGGGACGAGGATGGGTTCGTCATGACGAAGGCTCTGGAGGGGTGAGGCGGCTGCCGGAACATGGCTGGAGAACATGTATTTATTTACCATATCTATACGCCACAATTCCTTTTGACTTGATATTAGATAATTTTCAAGAGTTGATGCTATGAGACGGATGAGCCCAACCAGAATTGTCTTACTGCTTATTTTATCGGCGTCGCTGTTTGTTTCGACGGCCCAGGGGCAGGACTACTCGCCTGTGACCATGGTCCTCGACGTCTACTCGGATGGCAGCGTCAATGTGGAGTACGTGGTGGAGCCCGAGCCCACTTTGGCGAGGGTGAACGTCACGATGCCCGGGGGACCCTACCTTGATGTGCTGGTGGTCGACCCAGACGGGGTGATCATGGACTGGGACCCCGTCGACGGCGGCGTCGAGGTAGACTCCTTTGGGGTAGGCGAGATAACCATATCCTACTCGACGCAGTCGCTCACGAACAAGACGGGCTCTATGTGGGTCGTGAGCGTCTCCTCGCAGGTAAACGCCGTCATCACCCTACCGCGGGACGCGGTGCTTTTGGGCATGTCGCCCGCGCCGAGCGGCATCACCATAGTCGACGGCAAGGCCACGATCACCATGCCTCCCGGTACGTCATCAGTCTCATACATTCTGGGGTCGACGGGCACCAGGGAGCACGCCCTTGTCCTGCTGAACAACGCCGAGGATACGGTGAACGAGGTGAGGCTCAAGGGAGTCGTGGTGGACGCCTCCCAGGAGATGCTTGAGGGGGCGAGGGAGGCATACGCCGACGGGCTGTTCGCGCAGTCTGAGCAGCTTTCGCTGCAAGCCGTGGAGGCGGCGAGGGAGACTGAGGGAGCCGCAGATGAAGCCATGAACGCCATCGAGGCGGCGGAGGCCCTCGTCGAGACGAAGACAGGGCAGGTCGGTGCAGAGGCGTTGACAGAGGCAAACCAGCTCCTCGAAGAGGCAACGGTAGCCTATGAAGCCGGTGATTACGGGGTTTCGTTGACGAAGGCCGAGCAGGCCTACGATGCGGCGCTCAGCGCCGAGCCGGAGACAGGGGGCAGCCGGACGCTCATTATGCTAGGAATGGCCGCCGCGGCTCTGCTTGTGGCCGGATATATATACATGAATAGAAGACAACCCGGGCTTCCGGCGAAACCCGAGACTCAGGCACCCCAGGTGGACCTCGACGCCGTGTTCAGGGACAACCCACACCTCAGAACCGACGACAAGGCGATACTCAGATACGTCCAGGAGGCCGGCGGCACGTTCATAACCGAGGTCAGGGAGCGCTTCGACATGCCCAAATCCAGTGCCTGGCGCATGGTAAAACGGCTTGAGGAGGAAGGATTGCTCGAAGTGAGCACTATCGGACGGGAAACGTACCTCCAACTCAAGGATCAGGGGGGGGAACGATGAAACCAGAGTTCCAAACGGTTCCTCCGGGTTCTTATTATAAAAAGACACCCGATTTCTGGGCAGTGAAGAAGACAATGAAGAAGACTATAACGGCGCTCCTGATAATGTTGCTAGCCACCTCGGCAGCCGGTGGAATAAGCTTCGCCGCCGCCGAGGAGACGGAGACACCGCAGCAGACAGCCGAGACACTTCTCACGGTGCTTGATACGAGCCGCGCAGAGGTCGTCGAGCTTTTTGACTCCATAGTCGAGGGAGGCGGAGAGTTGCCTGAAGACGCGCAGGAGTCATTCGACGAGGCAGACGGGCTCCGCGACGAAGCTCAGGCGCTGTACGACGCCGGCGACTACGAGGAGTCCATCGAAGAGGCGACGGAGGCCCTCAACATGTACGGGGAGGCAACCTCGCTGGCGCTGGAGACGGACGAGGACGACGGAACAGAGCCAGAGGAAGAAGAAGAGGATGAGGACGAAGGTTACGGTGTGCTCGTGGGCTACGAGAAAGCCGTTGACCGCCTTGAGAAACTCAAGGCCATAGCCGAGGACCTGGAGGCACAGGGCATCGACGTGTCCGAGGCGGACGCGTTGATCCTCGAAGCGGAAGATTCTCTCTCTCAACTAGAGGAAGCCCTGAACCAGGGAGACCTTGGAGCCGCGGGTTCTCTACTAGGAGAGTCCAACGGCACCCTCGGGAAGCTCACCGCCGCGCTCAAGACAATCGGTAAACCTAAGAAGAAGGAGAAGATGGCGCACTTCGTCACCCAGACGAGGCACAGGGTGCAGCAGCTGGAGACCAAGATGCTCAGGACACTCGCGAAGTACGGTCTATCGGAGGAAGACGAAGATGCCATCAGAGCAGAGTTCCAGGCGATGATCGCCGGCCTAGACGACATAGACGTCGACAGGGACGACCTCGGCGAAACCGTGGGCAGCCTGAAGAGGCTGGTCAAGGAGACCAACAGGGTCGGCAAAGGCAAAGACGTGGACGAGGAAGTGGTCGACAAGATCAACAAGATCAACAAACACGAGTCCAACCTGAACAGGTACAGGGAGAGGATAATGGAGCTCGAAGGCCTCGGGGCACCCACCGACGAGCTGCTGGGCCTCCTGAACGAAGCCGAGGGCCTTCTCTCGCAGGCGGATGACGAGATGAACGCGGGGAACAAGGAGGCGGCCGAGGACCTGATCGACGATGCCGACGCGATCCTCGACCAGATCGACGACATGATCGATGACCTGGAGGAGGAGTACGAGGAGGACGATGACGACGAGACAGACGATGATTACAACAGCAAGACCAACAACGGTAAAGTAAAGGACAAGACCAACAACGGTAAAGTAAAGGACACGACCGACGAGGACGGCGAAGACGAGACCGACGACGAGGAGATAGACGAAGACTTCGAGAAGGAGAAACAGAAACTCGAGGAAGAGATAGCGGAGCTTGAGGAGAAGATCGCGGAACTCAAGGAAGAAGGCGAAGACACTTCGGAGCTTGAGGCGGAACTAGACGAGATCAAGGCCGCCCTAGACCAGGCGGAGGACGAAGAGGACCTCGAGGTGTTAGAGGAGCGACTAGACGAGCTAGAAGACAGGATCGACGACCATAAAGACTCAGGTTTAAGCGCCGACGATGAGGACGGGGAAGACGAGCCCGAAGGGGACTTGGGAACAGGCTAAGCCTAACCATACCCAGTTCCTATCCAAAGCGTCGGAGACATGAACTCTTCTTTTTTTATCAAAGTCTACTGGGTAAGACTTTTTTCCGTTCTAGGACGAGTATTCATCGATTGTTATGCTAATCAGGCTCATAGTACCCATAACGGGCCTCACTGAAAGGGCCATCGAGGAGCGTCTGAGCTACCTCAGGGAGATAGCGGACCCCGGCACCGAGGTCGAGGCGGTTCAGGTTGAGGTGGGTCCGCCGGCGATAGAGGCGGACGCGGTGCTCGCCGGACTGGACATCCTGAGGCTGGTCGAGGAGGCTGAGCGTGACGGCGTGGACGCGGCCATCATCTGGTGCGGCGGCGACCCGGCCCTCGCAGCCGCCAGGGAGATCGTGGACATCCCGGTCATAGGCCCCGGCGAGGCCATGAACGCGCTGTCGATGGTACTCGGGCTTAGACCGTGCAGGGTCGTCCCCGACATACCCGTGCTGGAGATGAGGGAAGACCTGGACAGGACGGTGGAGGCGTTACGGGTGGAGATAGGGGAGAGGATCGAGAGGCGGGAGGGTGACGTCTTCGTACTCGGCTGCCTGGCGCTGTGGGGGCTCGGCGAGAGGTTCAGGAGGAGCCTGGGTGTCCCCATACTGGACGGAGCGGAGGCCTCCCTGAAGGTGGCTGAGCTGGTGGTCAAGCTGGGGCTGAGGCACAGCAGGATCGCGTATCCCCGGAGGCGCCGGGAAGGATCGGTTTAAACGTTAACCTTGTATATGTGTTGCCTGTGTTTCTAGGTGGTACGGTGAAACGTGTTGGGTGATATACGTGTGGCGGTGGCGGGGGTGGGCAACTGCTGCTCGGCCCTGCTGCAGGGGCTTGAGTACTACAGGGTCAACGGGGGTAAGCTGGGGCTGCTGAACCCTTCGGTGGGGGGCTACGGCGTCAGCGACATAAGGATGGTCGCCGCGTTCGACATCGACAGGAACAAGATCGGGAGAGACGTCTCAGACGCGATCCATGCTGAGCCCAACAAGGCGCCCAGGTTCATGGAGGTGGGCGCGCAGGGCGTCGAGGTTCAGATGGGTCCGGCTCCCGACACCTTCGGCCCCGATACAATGAGCAAGATCGTCGTCGCCGACGCCGAGCCCGTGGACGTGGCTGCGGCGCTACGGGACGCCGACACGGACATACTATTGAACCTGATATCGGGGGGCAGCGACAAGGCCAGCAGGCTATACGCCGAGGCGGCGCTGGAGGCGGGCTGCGGGTTCATCAACGCGACTCCGCTGGGCGTCGTGAACGACCTGAACACTGTCTCGTCTTTCAGGCGGAAGGGGCTGCCGCTAGCGGGGGACGACCTCATGAGCCAGATGGGCGCCACGGCGTTCCACATAGGGCTCCTGGAGTTCCTAGACAGCAGGGGAGTCCGCGTAGACGAGAGCTATCAGCTCGACGTCGGCGGCGGCAGCGAGTCCATCAACACCCTGGAGAAGAGCCGGGACATCAAGCGTAGGATAAAGACCGAGGCCGTGAAGAGCGCGGTGGGGTACGACTTCCCCCTGGTCTCGGGGTCCGCCGACTTCGTGGACTTCCTCATCAACGGCAGGGACAGCTTCTTCTACGTCAAGGGCAGCTACTTCGGCGGCGCCAAGTTCACCATGGACGTGAAGCTCAGCACAGAGGACGCGCCCAACGCGGGGGCCGTGCTCATGGACTGCGTGCGCGGCCTCAAGGTCGCCCTGGACAGGGGCGTCGGCGGCGCCGTTGAGCCCGTCTGCGCCTACGGCTTCAAGAGGCCGCCGAAGAGGCGGAACCTCGCCGAGGCGTATAGAGGCTTCAGGGAGTTCACCGAGGCTTGAGCCTCGTCTTCGTCCTAGGCACCGCCGGGTGCGGGAAATCCACGTTCACGGCCAAGTTCACGAGGTTCCTCGAGTACAACAGGGAGGACGTGATGGCGGTGAACCTGGACCCGGGGAGCATCGTACTGCCCTACGCCGCCAACGTGGACGTCCGGGAGTACATCAAGGTCGAGGAGCTCATGGAGGACTACGGGCTGGGCCCCAACGGCGGCCTCATGCTGGCCCACGACATGATGGCTGGCATCGTCCAGGACCTGAGCAGCGACATAGAGGACTTCACCCCGGACATATGCATCGTGGACACGCCGGGCCAGATGGAGCTATTCGCTTTCCGCGACATAGGTGCCCAGATAGCCAGCGAGCTCACGGACTACAAGAAGGGCGTCATCTACCTCTTCGACGGCGTCTTCTGCAGGGACCCCCTGAACTACGTTATGAACATGTTCCTGGCGTCCGCCATCAACACCAGATTCCTGCTGCCCCAGTTCCAGGTCATCAGCAAGACCGACCTGCTGGAGGAGGGCGAGGTGGAGGAGATAGCGGCATGGGCCGAGGACGTGTACCTGCTAGAGGGCGCCATAGACGCCCGGCTCACCGGCATGAACAGGCTCCTCAGCCAGGACATGATGGAAGTCATAGGCCGCCTGGGGGTCGAGTTCGCGCCCATACCGGTCTCCTCGGTGACCAACGAGGGGTTCAACTATCTGTACGCGGAGCTCATGAGGGTGTTCACGGACGGCGGCAAGTTCACGCCTTAGCTTCTCGTAACCGTTAATAACATTGCACCCCCATCAATTTGTGACATGAAATGACGTTGTATCTAACGCAGGACGAGGTTAAGCAGGTCCTCGACATGAAGAGCACCCTGGAGGCCGTGGAGGGCGGCTTCCGAGAGATGGGCAACGACAACATAGAGATGCCGCCCAGGGTATACCTCCACTTCGACAAGGGCGTCCTCATCGCCATGCCGGCCTACATGCCGGGCCTCGGCGCCGCTGGCACCAAGATCGTGACGGTTCACCCGGGGAACAAGAAGGAGTACGGGCTGCCCGCGGTCATCGCCAGGATCATACTGAACAGCCCCGATAACGGCGTCCCCCTCGCCATAATGGACGGCACCTACATCACCGCCCTCAGGACAGGCGCCGCCGGCGCCACGGGGATAAAGTACCTCAGCCGGGAGAACAGTAAAGTGGCGGGCGTCTGCGGCGCGGGCGTCCAGGGCAGGAGCCAGGTCATGGGCCTCATGGAGGTCCGCCCAGGCGTCGAGAAGGTCAAGGTCTACGACATCGTCCCCGACGCCAAGAAGGCGTTCGTCGAGGAGATGAAGAAAACGTTCCCCAAGGTCGAGTTCGTAGCCGTGGACAGCGCCAAGGAGGCCGCGGAGGGCAGCGACATAGTCATCACGTGCACCCCCAGCCCAGAGGCGTTCATGGACGGCGCCTGGCTCAAGAAGGGCTGCCATGTCAGCGCCATCGGCGCAGACACGGGCGCCAAACGGGAGCTCATGACCAGCGTCATAGAGAAGGCGGACAAGCTGGTCGTGGACTTCGTGCCCCAGGCCTTCGTGACGGGCGACTTCAGGGTCCCCAAGGAGGAGGGCGTCATAACCGAGGACGACGTATACGCCCAGCTGGGCACCATCGTCGCGGGAAAGAAGAAGGGCCGCGAGAAGCCGGACGAGATCACCGTCTTCAAGGCCACGGGCC
>CAZEMD010000018.1:0-14804 GCA_964513225.1 uncultured Candidatus Bathyarchaeia archaeon
TCACCCTACACCACTGGCCCATACCCCTCTGGCTCCACGACCCCATAGCCTGCCGGGACGACATAGAATCCACAGACAAGCGGGGGTGGATAAGCCAGTCCACCATCGTCGAGTTCGCGAAGCTCGCGGCATACCTGTCCCACCGGCTGGGGGACCTGGTGGACCTGTACTGCACGGTAAACGAGCCCCGGATAATCAGCGAGCACGGCTACCTCACCAGGCGAGGCGAGTTCCCGCCGGGACTCAACGACCCTTCCCTGTTCCTCACCTGCCTCAAGCACACGTGCATCGCCCACGGCGTAGCATACGAGCAGGTCAAACGCTGGGACAGGCACGGGGCGTCGCCGCTGGGCCCCTCGACGGTGGGGCTGGTGGCGGTGCTCCAGCACTACGAGCCGGCCGACCCGGGCAACCCCGACGATGTGTGGATGAGCCAGTACATAGACTACGCGTTCAACGAGTGGAACCTCAACGCGGTGTTCCACGGCGACTACGACATGAACCTAGACCAATTGGTGGAGCCGTCGGAGCATCTTCCCCACCAGATCAAGGGCTGCGACTACCTGGGCGTCAACTACTACGCCAGGTGGAGGGTCAGGCACAGGAACACTGGCGTGGACCCGCTCCTCGACTACGAGTTCGCGCCGTGCAGCGGCGACTGCTCAGACTACGGGTGGGACATACACCCGGAGGGGCTCCGGGACGTGCTCAGGTGGGCGTACAGGAGGTACAGGCGCCCCATATACGTAACGGAGAACGGGGTAGCCGACAGAGGGGACAGGCTCCGGACGAGGTACCTCAGAAGCCACCTCGACGAGCTATACAACGCCATATCCCTCGACGGCGTCCCGGTCAGAGGCTACTATTACTGGACGCTGATGGACAACTTCGAGTGGAGCGACGGGTACAAGATCAGGTTCGGCCTCTACAACGTTGACAGGGAGACCAAGAAACGCACCCCGACCAAGGCGGTGCCGGTTTACAGGGAGATAGCAGAGAGGAACGGCCTGCCGTGAAGGCGGAGAGAACCGACCCAGATCTAACTAGGAAAAGATAATATAGGGGGGCTCGTATACACTCAAAGCCCCCAGGGGAGAGGAAAAATGTCGCTAAGAGACCCAGTTAAGATCGAGATCGCGAGAGAGCACCGCATAAAGAAGTCGGTGTGCAGGAACTGCGGAGCCACCAACCCGCCGGACGCCACCAAGTGCCGCAAATGCCACAGCAAGAACCTCCGCCCCAAGAGGACCAAAGGCAAGGGAAGGTAGCCCTACTCGGCCAGGTCGAAGCTGACCTCAAGCAGCTGCCTCTTGTTTCTATAACGAGCCTTAGTGATGGCTAGCCCGCCTATGGCGCCCGTCGACGGCGTGTGGTCCTTGTTGCACGCGTTGACGTTCCAGCCGGGCAGGTGGAAAATCTGCAGCTCGGTTATATGCTCGGGGAGTGGGAAGAGGTCGTATAAGAGGTCGCCCCAGCGCGCCTCGGCGTCGGCCCTGCTCATCACGTGTATCTCTATGGGCTGATCCTCCTTGATCTTCAGGTTTGCCAGCCGCTCGATCTCGCTGACCTCGTCATCCGTGGGCTTCCGGTTGAACTGCACGGTTATCCTGCCGTGTGAGCCGTCCGCCGAGGCTCCGGCGGACCACTTGGCGTCGTCGCCCAGCACCTTCACTATGGCGCCCTTGACCACGTGCAGCGCGGTGTGTGTCCTAGTCTCAACGCTCATAGGGTGAATATTCAGGGCTGCCGCTGATAAAACATGTGGGCAGCCTAGGCAGCCCAGACGAAGGAAAAAGTGTTAGGCTTGTCACCAGCCGACGGCGTAGGGCTCCCCGGTCCGAGGCGACGCACCGCCGAACATGACACCGGTGTCGGGGTCGTACCTTATGGCGAGGCATCTGCCGTGGCTCCACGGGCGGCTAATCACGATCCTGTGACCCTTCTCCTTCAGGCCCTTCACCACGTCGCCGGGTATCCTGGGCTCGACGGCGACCTCTCCCGGCTTCACGGTGTGGGGCCAGAAGCTGCCGGGGAAGTGGTTCGTGTGCACCGTGGGCGCGTCCAGCGCCTCCTGGACGTTCATCCCGAACTCGACGTGGTTGAGGAAGAAATGCAGGGTCCACTGGTCCTGCCTGTCACCCCCCGGGGTGCCGAAAGCCATGTACTGCCGCCCGTCCCTCAACGCGAGGCTCGGCGTCAACGTGGTGCTAGGCTTCTTCCCCGGCTCCAAGCACTCGACGTGACCCGGGTCCAGGTGAAAGAACTGGCCCCTTGTCCCCAGAGGGAAGCCGAGGCCCGGCACCAGCGGGCTGGCCCTTATCCAGCCTCCGCTGGGCGTGGCCGCCAGCATGTTGCCGTCCCGGTCCACTGCGTCCAGGTGCACAGTGTCGCCCTCGAAACCAGACCTTTCGCTCCTCTCCTCCAGCTCCATGGGCTCGACGCCGCCGGGCCTCAGCAGCATGGAGGCTTCATCCGGGTCTACCAGCTTGCGGCGCTTCTCCGCGTACTCCTTGGAAAGCAGCATCCCGAGGGGCACGTCCACGTAGTCCGGGTCGGCATAGTACTGCTCCCTGTCGGCGAACGCAAGCTTGGCGCACTCTATCCACGTGTGCAGGTACTCCACGGTGTTGTGGCCCATATCCCTGAGGTCGTAGCCCTCCAGGAGGTTGAGCTGCTGGAGGAACACGGGGCCCTGGCACCATGGACCACACTTGTAGACGTCGAGGCTCCTGTACGTGACGGTGACAGGCTCCTCGAAGCGGGCCCGGTAGCGCTGGAAATCCTCCAACGTTATGAGGCCATGGTTCTCCTTCCCGTAAACGTCTCTGCACCTGAAGCTCTGGGTGTAGTCCACTATGGCCCGGGCTATGGGGCCGTCATAGAAGTGTTTCCGTGCGGCGTCGAGCCCCGCCGACCTGGACCCGGCCCTAGACTCTATCTCCGCGACCTCCTTGAACGTCTTGTACCAGCCGGGGTTCCGCAACAGCTGGCCGATCCTCGGCACCTCGCCGCCGGGAAGGTACGTCTCGGCCGACGCCGGCCACTCCGAGAGGTACCTGTCTCTGGCCCTCTCCAGGAAAGCCTTCAGCGTGGGGTATACCGGGAAGCCGTCCCGTGCTATTCGCAGCGCGGGCTCCATCACCTGCCCCAGTGTGAAGGTGCCGTACTCCTCCAGCGTCATGAGCCAGGCGTCGAATGAGCCCGGGACCACGGCGGGTGTGAACCCGTCCTCCGGGATCATGGGGTACCCCTGATCGAGGAACCAGTCGATGGTGGCGTTCATGGGCGCCGGCCCCTGGCCGTTCACGGCAACCACCTTCTCCTCGTCGGCCCAGTAGAGCAGTATGGGGACCTCGCCCGCCGGCCCCACGAGGTGGGGCTTCAGCAGCGTGAGGCAGAACCACATGGTGGCCCCGGCGTCGACTACGTTGCCCCCTTCCTGAAGCGCCTTGAGCCCGGCCACGGAGGCCAGGTAGTGGGTGCTGGTGACCATGCCGTTGGCGCCCATGACGACGGGCCTCGTTGTGAAAGACATGGTTACTGGTTGTCGCGTCTGGTATATAGAGGGTTCCGGAGTTTATTTTCTATAAAACGCAAGGTGCCCGAACGGTCTTGCCTTGAGATGCAGTTGCTCTCCGAGCCAAAGCCCAGCGAGTACTTGGAAGCCCATCTCTTCAGCTCCGCGGTTCCTCGGCCTTTCGCTTCTTTGGCCGTGGGTCCGCTCCCATTCGGGCAGACACTAATGTTGCATGGAATATATATTTCGGTTCTGTTTCACGTTGAAGCAAACGGGTGCAGGTTTTTATAAGGCCGCCCCCCGTTTTTTGACTCACGCCTGTTAAGAACGTCCCATCCTTTTGAGGCAACCGTATTTTAAGGTTAACCTGTTAAGATCCATCCCCGGCGACGCGTGTTATTACGATTTGCGTCCAACCGTCTCCTCCATGGGTTGAGAGTCATCACCGGCGTCCACGTAGCTACTCTTAAAAACATGGAAATATTAATTGGGTGCGCGGGCCCGTAGCTCAGCACGGATAGAGCACAGCCCTCCTAAGGCTGGGGTCGAGGGTTCGAATCCCCCCGGGCCCGCCACCTATGATCGTCAACCATTTCTACCTAGATGCACAGGTATACTCGAAGAGGATACTCATGGATATAGGAAAGAATATAGAAAGGGTGAGAGCCGAGTTCCCGGTCCTCAAGAAAAAAGCCTACATGAACAGCGCCGCCCACGGCCCCACGCTGAAGCGCGTACACGAATCCACGGAGGAGTGGTGGAGACACAGGATCAACGAGGAAAAGGTAGAGCCACCGGACGCGGCCTCCGAGGCCGCCAAGCTCCTCAACGTATCCACCGACGAGATATGCTGGGTAAACAGGGTTAGCCAGGCCCTCAACACCGTGGCCTCCATGATGAAGCCCGAGAGGGGCCAGAACATAGTCGTCACCGACCTAGGCTACCAGAGCAACGTCTACGTCTGGATGCCCTACAGGATTAACGGCGTCGAGATCAGACGCATAAGGCACAGGGACGGCGTCATCGAGGCACGGGACTTCGAGAAGGCGGTGGACGACGAGACCCGCGCCGTATGCATAAGCGAGATCGAGTGGACCAGCGGCGTCAGGTATCCCATGAGGGAGATAAGCGAGATCGCCCACAGCCACGGCGCCTACGTGGTAAACGACGCCTACCAGGCGGTGGGCGCCGTGGACGTGGACGTCCACTCCGAGGACGTCGATTTCTTCACCTTTGGCAGCGAGAAGTGGCTCTGCTGCCCAGCCATGACAGGCGTCCTCTACGTGAAGCGGAGCCTCCACGACGAGTTCCAGCCCACCTACATGAACTACCACGGCGTCGAGGAGGCGTTCAGGGACGGCGCTCCCTGGGAGAAGCCGGGCCACGACAACATAGAGTCATACAGCGGCGCCCTCTACCCCGACGCCCGGAAATACGACAGGAGCTGCGTCAGCGAGGAGCACACCTGGGGATTCCACGCGTGCCTAAGCTACTTCAACCAGCTGGGAACCGAGAACATCCAGAGGAGGACCGCCATGCTCAGCCAGCGCCTCATAGACGGGCTGCGGGAGCAACCGGTCAAGGAGAACACCCCTGTGGAGCCGGGTGAACGCGGCGGGCTGGTGACCTACGACACGGGGAGTTTCGAGAAGAACCAGAGGGTCTACGACGAGCTCAGGAAGAACGACGTAGTCGTCGCCCACAGGTACGCGGCCGGCGTCGGCGGGATAAGGGTCTCGTGCCACTTCTTCAACACCGAGGAAGAGGTTGACCGCCTGCTGGAGATACAGGGAAAAACACTACGATGATCGAGGCCCCTCGCCCCCTTTCATGAATGCCTGATATATAGGATAAAGCAGCGGTAAATCCTCGGTATCAAGCTTACTCAATCATTATAAAACCGGCTGTCAAAGGGTAGACGATGCCTAAACACGGCCCCATTCTGCTAGCGCTAGGTCTGGTTATACTGTTCACAGTGGTTGGCGGCTCTGCGGTCGCGCACGGGGAAGACGCCGACATTACGGCGACCCAGTGCTACGTGTCAAACGAGCGAGTCGATGTAGGTGAAGAGGTCACCGTGGGGTTCAGGCTGGAGTGGACCGACACGGGGGAGCCCCTCTCCCATGGAAGCGTCTACATCGTCGGAGACAGCGAGAGTCATCTCGTATGGGAGGACGGGTGGGTGATATTCACCGACACCTGCGATTCTCCGTACATCAAAGAATGGATGATAAATTACGTGAGATACAACGGCAGCCCCTACACGGTTCAGCTCGATGAAGATCCTCCGACGTGCATCTTCGACAGGGTACACATCACGTTGATCCCTGAACACGAGAGAACCACCACAGGCGAGGAGCCCAGCATGATAATATACGCCTTCTACGAGTCCAACTATGAGAGCTTCAACGGCACAGTCCACCTCAACTACACCGAGGGATTCGACTTCATAGGCAGCAAGGGAGTGAAGGTGGTCTCCATCGGTGACCCCCAGCACGGCATCAAGGAGTTCGACGGCAACATCGTCAAGATGATCTGGGACAGGGTGAAGGTGGACCTCTACACCCCGAGGAAGCGGTACAATCCCGGGCGAGAGGCCAAGATAGAGTACCTGGCCTACTACGAGTCAGACCTGAAGCCGTTCCTCGGAGATATCACTTTCAACGACACGATGGTCAAGGACGAGGTGGGCCGCTACAGGTACACCGTGGAGACCATAGATGACTGGCTGAACGGGGTGACAGAGTTCACGGCAGAAACTGATGACCTGATCTTCGACAAGGTGATTGTAGAGGTGGAGGTAGAGGACACGAGGATAGGCGTCGGAGAGAATGCGGAGATCAGTTACGCTGCCCGCTACTGCTACGACGACTCCGAGTTCTCTGGAGACATATCGTTCACAGCGACCAGAAAGGACGTGGTGGGAAAGGAAGAAGTCACTGTCTGGCGGGTGATGGACAAACAATGGTTCCTGGACACCTTCGATGCCAACTCTGTAGACGTCATATGGGACAGGGTCAAGGTAGACATCATGGCCCCGGACACAAGGGTGGACGTAGGAGAGGAGGTGACGGTGGGTTACAGCGCCTGCTACGAGTACGACGACACTCCTCTGGAGGAGGGGGAGGTGGAGCTCAACGCGGAGTCGATAAGGAGGGAGAACGTGGGCAACTACACGTTCACCGTAGTCGAGGCGCATGGAGGCCTATACGATATAGGCGTCGTGAATGCCGACGAGTTGACCGTGGTCTGGGACCGGGTGGAGTTCACGCCCGTGGAACCCATAACACGAATCTTGGAGGCGCGCCCGTTGGAGCCCGCCATGAGAGGGGTCTACGCCTACGACGGCAATCCCTTCCAGGGAAGCTACGAGCTGGGGTACACCGAGCACAGCGGCTTCAAGACCTACAGGGTCGAGGCGATGGAGGACCAGCTGTATGGGCTCAGCTGCTTCACCTCGGAGGAGGGCAGCATCCTCTACGACACGGTGTCCATGAGGGAGAGCGTGACCCAGGTGATGCCGGGGACGCTCAAGGTATCTTACACCCTCACCTACGACTCGGATAACTCGCCCGTGACGGACGCCGTGGTCGCGGTGAACGGCGAGACCTGCGCCTACCAGGGCGGCGGCGTCTACACGACGACGCTCAGCTCGTTCCTGCCCATGACGACCACCGAGGCAATGGTTGTCGTCGGTGACCAGCCCGTCACCCAGAGCACGAGCTCCAACCTCCTCGTGGTGAACGCGGCCATCGTCGTGGTGTTGACCGCGGTCGTCGGGTTGGTCGCCTTTAAGGCATTGTCAAAGAAAAAGAATGTTAGCTACTCCCGTATCCAGCCCCCGTAGACGGGGTGCTTGCTGCATATCACCTCTATGAACGCCGGCTTGTCACCCCTGTTTGTCTTCAGCGCCCGCTTCAGGGCGGGGGCTACCTCGTCAGGGTCCTCTACTCTCTCGGACTGGATGCCCAAGCCCTCCGCCACCCTTGCGCTGCTCTGGACCTCGTGGCTGGTGACCTCGTAGGTGTACGGGCTGTGGCCGGGGCCCCAGAACCCTGGGCCGTAGCCGCCGAAACCGTCGTTGTTTATGTGTATGGTGGTTATGCCCATCTCGTTGCGGATCATGGCCTCCCAGTTGCCCATCTGGTAGCCTACACCGGCGTCGCCGGTGACGCTTACTACCTGTCTCCCCGGCATGGCCAGCTTGGCGCCCATGGAGGCGCCCAGCCCGTAGCCGAGGGTGGTTACGTTGCCCCAGCCCAGGAAGCCGTGGGGCACCCTGGCTCTGTAGACGGTGCTCAGCTGGTCCCTGGTGTTGCCTGATTCGTGGGTCACGAAGCTGTTCTCCATGTCCAGCACGTCCATGAGCTCGGCGTAGACCCGGTACGGGTTGACCGGCTTATCGCCGGACTCCATCCACGGGCCGTACTTCTCGTAAAGAACTCTCCAAGAGTCCTCGATCTCCTTGACGAGGGCGTCGTTCTTCTTGGGTGCTCCCTGTCTCTCCAGTTCGGCGGCGAGCTGGCGGAGCACGAGCCGCGCGTCTCCCAGGACCACGTGGTCCACAGCGTAGTCGCAGTTTACGTCGGACTCGTCCACGGTGCACTGGATGATCTTCTTGCCCGTCGCGTCGGGGATGGAGTGCATGAAGTGGCTTGGCGTGAACCCCACGCCCACGGCCAGAACCAGGTCGGCCTTCCCTAGGAATCTTTCAGCTGGCTCCCCCCTGACGCCTAGGGACAGCGGGTGGTCCTCGGGGAACGCGCTCTTGGCCTTCAGCGTCGTCAGCACAGGGAGCTGGGCTATCTCCGCGAACTCTTTGAGCTCGCTGCACGCGTCTGAGCTGAACACGCCTTGCCCTACCCAGAGCAGGGGGTTATGCGCCGACTTGAGGGCCTTCACCGCCTTTTCGACGTCTTCCGGGTCTCCCTGAGACCTCCAGCCCTGGACGGGCGTGTAGCCGAACTCGTCCTCGTCGTACTGACCGAGGCCCCGGGGGAGGCTCAGCAATACGGGGGAAGGCCTCCCCGTCTTGAGCTGTGTGAAGGCCCGCCTCATGTACTCGGGCACCCTCTCGGCCTTGTTGATGTAGCCGCGCCACTTGGTGACGCTGCGGAACGCGTCCTCTATGTTGAACCTCTCGCGTCCATACGCCGAAGGCGGGACGCCGTCGGTCAGGCATAGCAGAGGCACGGAGTCTTCGTACGCCTGCGCCAGGGCGCCGTACGCCATCTGGGTCCCGGCCGCGTTGGTTCCGCCCATGACGCTGCAGACGCCGAAGGCCTTGCCGTCGCTCACCCTGCTATAGCCGTCGGCCACGGCTACGGCGTAGCGCTCGTCCCTCACCATGAGGTTCTTGACGCCTTCCTCGCCGCATGCGTTCCCGAATACGTGGGTGGGGAAGGTGCTCACCCACTCTACTCCCTCTTTTTTTAATATCCTGACAAGTCCGTTGGCTGTGTTTACCTTCAACCAGATACCTCACACACATGTCTATCCCCTTGAAGAAAAAATCATCGAATAGTAGGCTCCGTTTAAATTGAAGGGCGTCTAAATAATCTCTGGTGCTTATGAGTTTCGTAGGGGTGATCATCGGGGTCGTGGTGGGGAGCATAGTGACGGCGCCTTTCCTCTGGCTGGCGGGTAAATGGATCGTCGGGGGCGACAAGGCGAGGTTCATGGACGCGGTGTGGATAGGAATCCTAGGCACCGTGGTGAACGCCGTCATCGGCGAGGTCGTGGGAGGCGGCGTCGGCGCCTTGGCCCAGCTCGTGGCCTACCTGTACCTGGTCAAGACTTATTACGAGACGGGGTGGGGGAACGCCGTGGTGATATCCGTCCTCGCCGTGGTCATAATGACCGCGGTCCTCGTCCTTCTGGGCATGCTGCTGGGCATCAGCCTAGGCGGAGCCGGGTTCGGCCCACCCTTCTAGAAAAAAAGGGTTATTTTCTCCATTTCTCGCCGACAGGGTAGATGTCCCCCGGTATGTTCATGTAGGTGTGCTGGCTCAGGTCAGCTGGGCCCAGGCCCGGCGCGTCGACAACGACTATGCTTCCCGCGGCGTCGTTGTAGAAGGCCCTGAAGTGGACCCGAGACTTGATGGCGACTATGTCGAGGTCGTCGAGGCTTAGGCCCACCGCGGGGAATATGGCGTCGTCTAGCACCTGGTGCAGCGTGGGCGTGAGTATGACGTGGTTGTTCTCGCCGAAGCCCAGCACCGCGGATACTCCAAGCCTCCTAGTGTCGCCCCTGCTCATGGGGCCCGTGAGGACGAAGCTGCAGTCGCCGAGGTACTCTAGGGTGCCCCGGATAGTGACGGGCTCCCCGGAGTAGGTGTCGGCGTGGCCGCCCACCTTCACCTGGACCGTGTCTCCGACCCTTGATTTTCCCAGCTTCTTTATGGCCGCCTCGTCGCTTATGGTGGCGACGCAGAAGTCGGTGGCTCCCTGCCGCATCAGCTCCCTGAGGACGTGGGTGCTGTCGCCCATCCTGTCGCTGTGGTCGGCTACTATGACGGGGGTCTCGCCCGCCTTAGCCAGCTTGATGGCCTGTGCGACGCCCTCGCTGGTCTTGGGCAGCTTCTTCCCGGCGAAGGGCTCACGTAGGCTCCAGATGTAGCCTGATACGTCCTCCGCGATCTTCTCAGCGAGGCCCTCGTCGTCGTTGGTCACGGCGATTACGGTGGCGCCGACGTCCGGCACGTCTGCGTACGCGAAACCGAAGGCCACGCTTACGCAGTAGCAGTTCTCTTCTCTACGCTCCCACGCCCTGACCCTGTCCATGATCTCCCTTGCGGGGGACTCGCCTGTGCCCTGGTAGACGCTGGGGGTCATGACGCCGGGCTTCCTCAGCGCCATGGTGGGTTTGAACTCGCCTCTCAAGGTGTCTATCATGCATCTGGCGGCGGTGTAGCCTATATCCTCGGAGTCCACGTGGGGGTAGGTCTTGAGGATGAAGACCGCGTCGGCGGCGTCGGTGAGCTCGCCGTCCTCGTTGGCGTGGAGGTCCAGCGTCACCATGATGGGGGCGTCCCCGACGGCTACCCTGGCCCTCCGCACTATCTCGGCCTCCGGCCTGGGGTAGCCTGTGGCCGCCATGGCGCCGTGCAGCGCCAGTAGCACGCCGTCAAGCTCACCGGCGTCCCTGAGGCCGTCGGCTATGCCTTGGCTGTACTTGTCGAAGCACTCCTCTGTGAGCCAGCTCCCGCTGGAGCCGCCGCGGCTCCTTGAGGCGGCGAGCACCCCGACGAGCTCCACGTCGTCCTCCTCGTCTGCGGCCTTGATGAAGCCGTTTATGTAGCTGGGTATGCCCCTCGCGTTTTCTAACACTTCTTCGCCGTGGAGAACCTTGCCTGCCTCGAAGTCTTCCACCGTGGTGGGCCTCGGGCAGAAGGTGCATGTCTCGTGGCTGAAAGATGCGACTGCTATCTTCAATGTGTTCACGGTTGATCTTCGACGCGCTGGGGCAATAAATCATGCGATCTCTGCTTCGAGGTACCCCACGCCCGCCCTCGTCACCCTCACCCGGACATGCTCCCCCAGCCCTGCGTCGGTCTCCACAGCCACAGCCTTGTACGCGTAGTTGCGGCCCACCTTGGTGCCGTCCCTCCCAAACTCGTCGAGGAGTATCTCGCCCAGCCAGCCCAGCCAGCGCTCCCCGGTCTCGACGGCGAGCCTCTTCCACAGCTTGGTGAGCCTCCTGGAACGCGCCTTGGTGTCTCTGCCGTGTAGCTTGCCCGGCATGGACGCTGCCTCGGTGCCCGGGCGCTCCCAGTAGCGGGAGATGTTGAGGACGTCTGGGCGTAGCCACTGGATGAGGTCTAGTGAGTCCTGGAACTGTTCCATGGATTCACCGGGGAACCCGCAGATGATGTCTGTGGAGACGCCGAGGCGCCTGTGGGCCGCCCTAAACCTTGTGATTAGCCCCTTGAACTCGTCCACGTTGTACCTTCTACGCATGTCCCTCAGAACGTCGTCGTTGCCGGACTGGACCGGGACGTGCAGGAACTTGAAGATCTTCTCGCTTCTATAGGACTCGATGAGCTCGTCGAGGATTTGTAGGGCGCTGTTGGGGGTCATCATCCCCACCCTGACCCGGAACCGGCCTTCGATGCCCGTTATCTCGTCGAGGAGCGTTGGCAGGGTGGTTCCCCGGTGGTTGTAGGCGGCGGTGTCCTCCGCCGTCACCCAGACCTCCCTGCAGCCGTCGGCGACGGCTCGCCGCACGTCGTCGACGATCTCGTCGGCTGGGAACGAGTGGAGCCTGCCCCGCGCGTGCTTGACTATGCAGTAGCTGCAGTTTCCCAGGCATCCGCTGCAGATGGGGGCTATGTGTACGAGCTCGTTGACCCTGACCCTGGGGAGGCAGGCCCTGTTGGTGGGCTCTCCGTTTACGTAGAAGGCTTTCTCGCCGCGGAGCGTCTTCTCCACCGCCTCGACGATGTGCTCTATGTCGTCGGGGCCGACCAGCGAGGCGTTGGGCGCTATCCTCTCGGCGTGGCCCTGCATGGCCTTCGGCATGCAGCCGGCGACGATGAGGGGTTTTTCGGAGCCGTAAAGCCGTTTTATTCGTTTGGTTACCTTCCTCTCCGTCGGCGTCTTCACTATACATGTGAGCAGTATGTTTAGGTCCGCGTCGGATGGTCTCTGGGCTAGAGTGTAGCCTCTGCTCCGGAGCAGCCCTTTAGCTATCTCTTCGTCTGCGGTGTTGGCGCTGCAGCCATAGGATTTTACGTAGATGTTGGGCATCCGTTTGTTCCTGAATTGTCTAGTCTGGTGTGTTTTAAACGGTGCGGATGAGCCGTGTTTTTAAATGGTTTCGTGTGGCTGATGCTCTTCCGGGTGGGCCGTTTCGTGTTTTTTATAAATTGTTATGTCGGGTTAGAGGGGGCCGGTTTATTTGTTTCTGTTAATGTGTCTTGCTTCTCTGTGTATGTTTTATTTTTTTGGTGTTATGTCTTTTTGCGTGGTTTTATGGTTCATGTGGGAGGGTTATTCTCATTGGTTGAGAGTATTGAAATTTGTTCTAGAAAGTTGAGAACAACTTTACACTTTTAACCAAAACACGTACGTCATACCATTCCCAGACGTTATTAGAAATACCCTATATTCCTATAACGTCGTCGATTCACACACCTTGCTGAGACAAAATAAGGTTGTGTATGATAATATCGATCGGCGCCATAATGGGGGAGAATAAAGAGACATGGTTTTAATCGAAAAGGCGCTCAGCATGCAGCGCCGAGGCGTCGACAAAGCCGCGTACACGGACGTCGACGCAACCGAGGACACGTGGGTGACCAACACATTCGACGACCAAGTAAAGCAGACTATGGCTAAGGTCGCAGGCTTCGTGGACAGACTGGCCTACAACTTCCAGAGATACATGGTGAACGTTAACGCCGCCGTTTTAACGACCCTGAAGGAGCCCGTCAAGCCCAGGTTCGGCTACCAGATCGCCGTCTCCCTTGACAGAGACATCGTGAAGAAGCCAAAGCAGGGGGTGTTGGGGCTGGAAAACACCAAGCTATACGACATGGAGCCTTTCGCTGGGCCCGAGAAGCACATAGACTTCGGCATAGAGCTCTACGACATGGAGTCGAGCTGGAAGTAGAGGTCACCCTCAACCTATTTTTAATAACTTCTTGTACCGCTCAGCGAGGGTTATGCCTGAGCCGCCCACCTCGGTCCTTCCCTTCCTTATCGAGTCGGTTATGTCCCGTAGCTCTGTGGACGGCGTGTCGATGACCGTGTAGGCTCTGGCTATGGTGTCGGGTATGTGGGCGTCGCTTCCACCAGTCATTGGTAGTTTGAGCTCCTCGGCGAGCCTCCTGTTGAGGCCGCATATGTACGCGTAGGGGAACTGGGCGCTGTTGGCAACCTCCACGGCGTCCAGGTCGGCGTGCTTCACGCTGTTGATGGAGACCCAGCTCCGTGGCAGGCCGTAGGGGTGGGCCAGCACCGCCGTCGCCCCCTGCTCGTGTATCTTGTCCACGGTCTCGGCTACGCTTAGGCCCGTGGGGACGGTTTCGTTGGGGTCCAGCGCGAGGACGTGGGCGCCGCGCGCCGTCACCTCCATGGCCGGCACCACCACGAGGTCGCCCCTCTTGTCGAGGGCCTCGGGCAGCCCAGCCATGGTGTCGTGGTCGGCCAGCGCGTAGCCTTGGAACCCGGCCTCCTCGATGCGTTGCCTTATGGTGTCTATGGTGTTGGCGCCGTCCCTGGAGTAGACCGAGTGGACGTGTAGGTCGAGGGTGATCTTCAAGGGTCTCCTATTCCTATCCCTTGGCCCGCGTTATACGTATTACCATGGCTTCCTCCAAGGCCTCGATCTCGTCTTCCGGCACCTGCCTGAAGAGGGGCTCCGGCTTACCCAGCTCGGCGCCCGCCTCCAGGGGCGCCAAAGCCTGTTCCAGGGGCTGGTCTCGGGTGAGGCCGAGGAGTTTGAGCACCTTCTCGGCCTTGAAGGGCAATACCGGCTCCATGAGGACAGCTATGGCCTTGGTAAGCCAGACACAGTTGTGGATGACCTGGGCGGCTTCCCCGGGGCGGTCCTTAACCAACTTCCACGGCTCACGGGACTGGATGTACCTGTTCCCGTAGTCGGCCAGGCCGAGGAAGGCGTCGCATATCTTCTTGAACTCGTACTCGTCCAGACCGTCCCTGATGGCCTCCATGGCTTCCTCCACCTGTCTCCGAGCCTCGGCGTTCACTGTTCCCTCTGGGATGGAGCCGTAGTTGCGGTGGGCGAAGAGGAGGCTGCGATAGATGAAGTTGCCGAGGCTTCCCACGAGCTCCTTGTTCACCTTGTCGCCATAGGTGCTCCAGTTGAAGTCCAGGTCACGGGTGTGGCCCGAGTAGCTGACTATGTAGTACCTGAGGGCGTCGGGGTCCAGATCGTTGGCGAGGTAGTCGTCCTCGACGTAGACCACGTAGCCGCGGCTCTTGCTGAACACGTGGCCCTCCACCTTCATGGTGCCTGACGCTATGATGGCGTCGGGTACGCTGTAGCCCGAGCCCTTGAGCATGGCTGGCCAGAAGAGGCAGTGGTGGTAGACTATGCCGGGGCCTATGAAGTGGATGAGCTTCCCGGGACCATTCCAGTAGTAGGCCCAGTCGCCGCCGGTCCTCTCCGCCCACTCCTCGGTGCTGCTGATGTAGCCTATGGGGGCGTCGAACCAGACGTAGAGGACGAGGCTCTCGTCGCCAGGGAACTTGATGCCCCAGTCTATGCTGCGGGTGATGTTCCAGTCCCGGAGGCCCTGCTCCAGCCACTGCCTGGCGTAGT
>CAZEMD010000019.1:0-14518 GCA_964513225.1 uncultured Candidatus Bathyarchaeia archaeon
AGCTGGCGGTGGCGCTGCGCGTCGAGTTGAACCAGGTCTACGTCAGGGAGATGAAGACAAGGTCTGGGACGAGGACGACGCTCGGGGTCGCCCACGTGTACGAGGACCCCGAGACGGCTCTCAAGGTGGAGCCCAAGCACATCATAGAGCGTAACATGTCCGCCGCGGTGCCTGAGCCTGAACCAGCGCCAGAGCCCGAACCGGCGCCTGAGCCGGCGCCAGAGCCCGATGAGGAGAAAAAGGAGGAGTGAACGTGTCCGACACAGTGAGCAAACACTACGAGATCAAGGACGGGAAGCTTGAGCGGAAGAGGCCGTTCTGCAACAGGTGTGGCCGAGGCTACTTCATGGCAGACCACGGCGACAGGTACACCTGCGGCAACTGCGGCTTCACGATCTTCAAGAAGAAGGAAGAGTAGCCGGGCCGGCTACTCGACGCCTGTCTCAGCATAGGCGACGTGTTTTGATGAAAAACCCCATACCGTAGCTACGGCATACTCTACATAGTGTTCCAAGATGAAGTTAAGGGTAGACGGGGAAAGGCTCTGGGGCTCCCTCATGGAGATGGGGCAGGTCGGTAGAGAGGGAGAAGGCGTGAACCGCCTAGCCCTCAACGACGCCAACAAGGAGGGAAGGGACCTTTTCACGGGGTGGCTCAGGGACGAGGGCCTGGAGGTCCGCGTAGACCAGATAGGAAACATATTCGGCGTCAGGGAGGGCGCCGACCGAGACACGGCCCCCGTGGTGGTCGGCAGCCACCTCGACACCGTCAGGGAGGCGGGGGTCTTCGACGGCGCGCTGGGGGTGCTCTCCGGCCTCGAGATAGTGAGGCTGCTCAACCAGCATGACATAGACACAGATGGAGCCGTCGCAGTGGCCGCGTTCACCAACGAGGAGGGGGCGCGGTTCCAGCCGGACATGATGGGCAGCATGGTCTATACAGGGCAGCTAGACGTGGAGAAGGCGTGGGACGCCTCAGACGACGACGGCGTCACGGTGAAGGACGAGCTGCGGCGCATAGGCTACCTCGGGAGCGACGAGGTGGAGGCAAGCCGCTACCTTGAGCTTCACGTGGAGCAGGGGCCCGTGCTCCACAGCGAGGGGCTGGAGGTAGGCGTCGTCGAGGGGGTGCAGGGGATGGCGTGGTGGGACGGCGAGTACACGGGCGAGGCGAACCACGCGGGCACCACGCCGCTGTGGCTCCGCCGGGACGCGCTTCTCGCCGCCGCCGAGCTTTGCATCAGGCTTAGGGAGACGGCTGAGAGGCTTGGCGAGGGTTCTGTGGCGACCATGGGTAGGCTTCACCCCAGGCCGGACATAAGGAACGTCGTGCCGGGCGGCGCCTTCTTCACGGTGGACTTCAGGCAGTACGAGCGAGAGTTGTACGAGGAAGGACAGAAAATCGTGGCCAAGCTGGTGGAGGAGGTGGCTGAGAGGCACGACGTTGATGTCAGCCTAACCCAGACGGTGGACGCGAAGCCGGTGAGGTTCGACCCGGGGATGGTGGGGCTCGTTGAGAGGAAGACGAGGGAGCTGGGGCTGTCCTACAAGGTGATGCACAGCGGAGCCGGGCACGACGCCCAGTTCATGAGCCACGTCTGCCCGACGTCGATGATCTTCGTGCCGTCCATCGGAGGCAGGAGCCACTGCCCCCAGGAAAAGACGTTGAAGGCCGACTGCGTAAACGGCGCCGACGTTCTGCTCGGATGCGTCCTAGAGCTTTCAGGGGGCGACAACGTCTAGGGCCATGCATAACTAACGTAAAATAGAGGCCCGTCGAAGAAATACCCGTGGAGGAGTCTGTCCGGAACTGTCATTTCTGTGGGGCCCAGACGGTCACACCTTACAGGTGCCCCGAGTGTGGCTACCTTTTCTGTCGCGAGCATCGTCTCCCGGAGCAGCATGACTGTATTGCTAGAAGGATGCCTTCGAGGGAGAAAACTCGTCCTCGACGCGGGGGCTTGATTAGACTATTAACGAGATTAGCGGGGATTTTCGTCGTTCTGGGGGCGGCGTTGTACTTGCTAGACCTGTTTGAGGTGATCGATCTCCGAGGTTTAGTTGTTTACCTTCAGGGATTCGTGGCTGAGTTCACTTGAATTGTCAGAATCACTACTTTAATATGGAAAAGGTTGCGCTTTTATCTATCCTAGATGTGAGCCCGTGGCCAAGCATGGATAAGGCACCGGACTTCTAATCCGGAGATCGAGGGTTCGAATCCCCCCGGGCTCGCCAAATTTTGATTCTAAATCCACCCCTTTATTAAAACACTTAATCTCACAAGGTTTCTCTGTCATCTATTCACGGATATTAATTGTAAAAGCGATTCTAAATTTTTTAATCCTTTATCATTTTTTCGGGTGAACCATCTAGATTTGGTAGAAGGTAGGTGTAATCTCATTTTTATGAAAGCTCTCCAAAAATTACTGAGTTAAACGATAATCAGTGAACAGTTTCATAATCTTAGTTACAACATATGGTGTTCTAACCCATATCAGTGATTAATAATCGATATATCTTCACGGACCAAGTCCACGGCAAATAGGGATACTTATGCAATATTTCATACCATACGTTGCTGGAAGTGAGGCACAGACCCCTATACAGGTAGAGAAAGAGTTAGCACTTGCATTCTTGGTGGGGCTAAGTAGGGAGGAACGCGGTGAACCGACGGCTTTAATGAAAGTTCAATACCCATTCAGGGTCTACACAGTTGATGACGAGAAAATCATATTTGACCTATTGGAGTATTCTGAATCCGATAAACACCTTCTGCTACCAAAGGACCTCTCAGAGATCATCGATGAATGCGACAAGATTGAGAACATTGAAGACAAGAAAGTATGGCTCAATACGGTCATAACGTTGCTGAGTGAACAACAGGAGTACGCCACAGTCAGTGTTAAAGGACTAGTTGAGCAGGAACCTATGGTGACCTACCTCTTAGAAGCCTCAGGCACCGAAGAAGGAGACCCCAGCCTGTTCGAGCCCCTCTATACTAAAAGGAAGTTCACCGCGATGCAGAAAAAACTCAAAAAGGTCCACGCGGAAACCCTGGAGAGGATCGAGTCAACGGAGCAAACAATAGAACGCCTAGAAACCATATATGGCACCATTAAAAAGGAAAACACTAAACAACAAAAAGCACATAAAAAAGAGTCCAAGAAAAGACTCGACGCCTTGCTTAAAGAGAAAGACAAGGCCTACGCTGAAATAGATAAAAAACTTAAGAAAGAAAACAAAGCCATCGAAAAGGAAGCCAAAGACCTCATCAAGGCAAAGCAAAAGGAAATCGATGAGATAAACAAGGACATAAAGAAACTGGAGAAGAGCGCAGCCGAGGGTGACCGAGACGCAAAGAGGGAGATAAGCGACCGAAATAGAAAATCTAGACAGCTTACCAAGGAAATACAGGAACAAGAGAAAAGGCAGTCAAAACTGGTTTCAGAGAACGAGAACCAAGCAAGATCAGAGAAAACGGTCTGGGAGTCAAAGATAGAAGCCGAGAATAAGCAGAATGAGACCGAGCTAGCCGAACTGATTGGAATACAGAGCGAAGTAATTGACATATGCACAAAAATACTTGAAAAAGCCGGAGAAATAGAGACAAGGCTAAATGAAGACCTCCAGAATATATCCCGCCTCCTAGAGATTAAATACGAAAAAGGAGAAACCGTCTACCTCCCCTTCTATCTATTCAGATATGGGGATGGCTATGGATACAATCCACCCGTCATGTTATCTTTTGAAAGCGGTGTGACGAAGACCCTGAAGCTTCTATTCGCTGGTAACCTTGCTCAGAGACTGGGCCAAAAGATTCAGCCACAGACAACGGCCTTCAATGACTTATTAGAAAGAGTCGTTGGAGACCTCGTGGCTGAGACACCTTTATCGAAACAGATCGAAAAAGCGGAAACAGAGCCGAACATGCTCAAAGACAGGGAGACAATAGATAGGATCGAGGTAGGGCTATACCGTACCATGGAGCGTCAGTGGATAAGCGAAAAAGACTACATAGCTGCCCAGGGATTCCTGGTTCGCCGGCTGGATATTCTTAACGGTGGTAGCGTATACAAGGAACAAGAAGAAGACGTGATAGAGCCTGTGGAGGCGAGTGAAATCACGGCCCAGGCTGAGGCTACCTAGACTTTAGGTATCTAGTGCAAACATCATCTCTTTTTTATATTTTATCGATAAAAATAGCAACGTAAAGTATCCGAATTTACTCACACAGTTATCTAAGTATCCAATTTATCATATCGATTTTCGGTAAATACACTATAATCCCAGATAAATTAACCTCTTAGTGAATTTTACAACCCTCAAGGCACAATTACGAAGAGATTATTTCAAGGCGACTGTTAATGAGTTGGTCACCCTGGGGGCCTTGAAGATACTTGATCTATCTAACCCCTCACCGTATACATCGTTCTCTATATCCTTGATTAGTCTGGGATGTGTTTTATGAGGTCAGTGCCTGCCTCAGATAGTTCGTGAAACTGATTTCACTATAACCACGGAGCTGGTGTTTTATGCTGTTCATCCCCCAATCAAGTTCGTTTATCTCCTCGTAGAGCATATCTAGGTTGGATTGAGTCTTTTTGACCTCAATATCGTGAAGTTTCTTTTTGAGCTCTATCTCGCCTTTCAGGGTGTCTATCTGAGCCCTGTAGCTTTCTTTGATCTTTTTCTTCTCCTCTTGTATTTCCTTTTTTACATTCTTCTTTTCCTCGACGAGAGATTTTTTTAGGCCTCTATATTTCAGGGAGATCTTCTTTTTCTCCGAGGAGCTGAGTTTTTTCGGGGCCTCGCCTTCATAGAGTTTTATTAGTTTCTTATGCCAGTCTCGGAGGGAGCGTATCTGTTGGAGTTTTAGCCACCAGACTGTGGTGGTGCCTCCGTTTCTTAGACGGAAACGTGCACCGTTGTCCATGAACAGGTTTTTACTGATGTTTATCTCTGTAAAGTCTGCTGCTGATCTGATTCCGAGAATCGAGAGCAAGAACCCTTTAACGAGACCCAGGTTAGGGCCTCCGGGAGCCCCAAGTCTGTGGTCTCTAAGTTTCTCCACTATGTATCGCTCTCTATTCTCCTTCAACAGGGTTTTTCCCGCCTCTTTTTCCACATTCTTGAGATCCTTTATGGTCTCCTCTATCTCAGCTACCCTACTATAATGATTGGATTCGATCTTCCTAAGCTCAATGGATTCCTGGTTCTTCTGTGAGGCTATCCTTTCTCCTAGTCTGTTGATCTCATTGTTTACCTCGGCCTTGAACTGGTTTATTGTCTCGAGTTCTTCTTTTATCTTTTCTCGGAGAGCCTTGGTTTTATCATCTAGTTTTCTCAGCTCTCTCTTCTTGGCATGTCTATCCCTGACGAGAGAGTTTATCTGATAAGAGGCGGGTAGTAGCAGGAATATGGCTGGGGCCCCCATAGTAATCAATGCACGGTTGTCGGACGGTAACTTGTCTATTACAAATAATATTAAGGCAATTATGAGATAGATCAACGGCAACATAGCTGCCCCGCGCACGAGTCCTGAGGTACTGGTAAAACGTTTGTAATCTACCTCTTTACTATCCCAGATCCAGGAGCTATCCCCCGGAGTGTACTTTACTTTTAAACCACTCATGCCTACCTGGGGGACCTCAGCGACTTCGGCGACTTCTCTGACCAGTCTTCTGCGTCGTTGGGTAATGCTATCCTCATCTATTATGCTGGGAATATCCTCTAGGTTATAGGTGTAAACCGCGTCCCTGAATGTGTCCACCAGCAGCCTCAGGTTATCATCCTCAATCCTGTTAAGGGCTTTGAACACCTGTGAGTTCTCAGGGTCCTGAAAGTCTGTATTTCTGAATAGGAGGCATTGGTCTCCTCCCTCTACTTCATCCCAGATCTCGGGGTCCTGGGCTAGGGCTTTAAGACTGATGTAGATGACCCACTCGCTAAAGTTATCAATGTAGGGTCCAAAGTGGGAGAGTCTTCTCTCGGGGTGTTGATAGTTTGTGTGACCAATCTCGCTGCAGTCTCGGCCCTTTAATTTAGGAACATACATGGAGTCGTAGTCGATTACCTTGAGTTCACCGTCTACAACCATTATGTTCTGGTCGTGGAGGTCTCCGTGGCTTATTCCTCTATTGTGAAGCTCCTCGACCAGCGCCTTGAACTTGGTCGCCGTCTCGGCCATGGCCTTTCGATTGTGGTGGTTTTTCTCGATGTATTCGCTTAGGGTCTCTCCTTCTAGCCACTCCATCTTGAGAATGGGGTACCATTTTTCCTTCACTAGGATCCCTTTGTCAATGTAATTGAATTTGATTACGCAGTTTATCCGTTTTCTGTGAAGAAACTCGTGGATGGCTTTGTATCTCTTCTTGGTGTCATCCACCATCCTTAGGAAGCAGCGGGCCGCATAGCTTTTTTTTCCTTTCTTGACCTGAAAGACTCCAGCGAAGCCTCCGCTTATCACCTTGGGTAATCCGAATACGCCGGGGATGGTCTTTCCTTTTCTTAGATCCGGGTCTTTAAAACAGAGGTCTGGTCTCTGTATGGCTTCCTGATACTCTTGGAGTGTGGGTAGTGACAATCTGGGTTCAATCCTCCAGAGTTTTTACCCTGGCTATGGTTACGTCATCGTTCTTTAATCTGCCCTCGTCCCGTAGACTGGTCAGGTACATGGTTAGACCTTCACGGTCATAGTCCAGGTACTCGTCTAGGGTACGCCATGGTCTTCTCCCTTCTTCAAGCTGTGCTATGAACCAGTTGGCTACGGCGTCGGTCATCAGGTAGAATACGTCTCCATATAGGAACTCGCCTCTCTTCACCCTGACTTTGTTTAGCAGTTCCTTGTTGTATGCCGGGTTGGATGCTATCAGCTCAGGGCTATTACCGAATCCAGTAGAGTCTATCTCTGGGAATACGTCTATCATATCTTGCCTAATCTGGAAGAGGCAGGAGTCACCCACTGAGTAAGAGGTCCAGCACCCTCCCCAGGGTGTTGAGTCCTCGAATGATAGCCCGAGGAGAGTCGAGAAGCTTCCCTTCGCCATAAGTTTCTCCTCGAACCACTTCAATGGGGCAGCCTGTTCCTCTCTTCGCTCTAGGTAGCGGCTCCTCTGGTGCTCATACATTTCAATGCAGAAATCGATGAAGAGCCTCATATCCACATCTGCGGTGTCCCAGTTGACGTAGCTTATCGTGAGTATCTTGCTCCACATCCTACTCAGAAACCCCTCGCTTGCCCCATCTGCGATGGCTACCGAGTGATGATCACGCCTTATCTCCCCCTCATAAGGAAAAAAATGGTCCTCGTTCTCGGAAGGGCAACCACCCCTCTTAGGGATGGTGTAGGTTGTGGAAACGAGCCTCATGTATAGCCATGTCACCGGAAGCTAGTTGCTCTTGTCCCTATGTCGAGGAACTGGATTACTTTCACCATGTCTGAGTTAAAGATGAAACCCCTCGACTCAGGCATTATATAGAATCCCTCTGACTCGGCTTCTTCCCTGATCTTCTCCGGGAGGATGCTTGACATATCGTATAGTAGGCTCGCGAACTCGTCTGGTAGGTACATCTTGGAGTCTGGGAACTCCACCCTTGGTTCAGTGCTGCTTGAGAGGTGGAGGTTGAATAGTAGCACGTTTCCGTCGCTGCTCTCCATCTCCATAATTCTCTCCGCTACCTCTAATGGGTCTCCGTCAGTCGGTTCACCGTCTGATATGTTTATCACAACCGGTGGGAAGCAATCGGGGTGCCCATCAAGCCAACCGGCTATTATGCTCTCCGCTTTCTTGAGGGCCTGCTTCATGGGCGTCGGTCCTTTGGCTACGGGCTCAAACCATATGGGGAACTTTACATTTTGCTCGATGATACCCCCAAATCCATCAGGCACCCTATGAGGTCGTTCCTCAACTGTCAGTGGCAGGTCTCCTATAGTGCTAATGGGGACCAAGTCCTTTCCCCTTAACTCGCCGCTAAAAGCTGGCCCTACTTTATTTCCGTATCCTATTACGCCTACGTGGAAATAGTCTCGCACGCCTTCAGCTTTAGCGCATCTGAGGACAAGGTTCTGTAGTAGATTATTTATGGCGTCTGCTACTGCTACTGCTTTTGACCCTGCAGCGTCTCCACCAAACGGGTCTTCCATTGATCCTGATTGATCTATTAGGAATAGGAAACACGTTGGGTTTCCTCTACTTATCTCCGCAGTGTACAATGCCGTTCTCCTTTTATTATCGCATATTTGCCTATAAAAAAGGATGATGATGCTTTTTTATCCTGTTATTATATATATGTTAATAATCTATTTCTATATACGCTTTTTTTTCAGTATTTTAAACATATATTTTTAATATGTAGTATTGAATTTGTGTTTATTAAAACATGTTATAAATTAGCTAAAAGGTAGAGGGGTTCGCCTGCTATACTAAGCGTATACCCCCGGGCTCGCCAACTCCACTACGTTAATTCTCGATATATGAATTTGCCCTTTGAGTTTCTGAATAATCATACGCAGTACAGCATTTCGGTTTAATCGACTGAATATCATCTTAAATGAATGTAAAACATGAATAAATAAGAAAAGAAAAGAGATGTTTCTACTTCTTTAACATGGGACCTACGAAGTACCCTATTATCACGCCTATGATCAGCGCCGCCACTGCAGCCAGCTGCATGGTGCTCGCACTACTCTGACACGCCGAGAGATCGGCCTCACAGGACGCTACCTCGCCTGTCAGAGTGCTGACATCTTCCTCGAGGCTTGCTTTCTCTGCTTCCAGCGTGGCGACTTCGTCTTCCAGACCCGCGACGTCGTCCTCAAGCATAGAGACGGTTGCCTCCATGCCGTTACGGACCGCGAAGTCTAAGATGTTGCCGAACAGGACGTCTCCCTGCTGCGGGTTGCCTGATGTCAGGTTGTATCGATCCGGTTTCTGCAGCTCAGGCTTGTACATGGGCGAGTAGTGGCTGAAGGGCGCGTCTGATGTCGCTATGACGTAGTTGCCGTTGGGCATCTCTTCCAGCGCCATCATGGCGAAGTTGCCCTCCTGTCCCGGGGTGTGTGCCTCTGGGGCGGGGGCGGATTCGTCGCTTATGACGCCGCTGTCGGACGTCGTCATGATGACGTAGACGCCGTCGATGTCTGTCTCGTCTAGGGCGTAGTAGTTGTCGTTCAGGTATCCGATGATGACCCCGCAGCCGTGGAACTGCGCGTATGTGACGCCGGCGACAAGGAAACTGTACTCCGGTGCACAGTTCTCAGAAACGGCCTTAACCCTGTAGGCTGCATCGAAGTTCACCAACGGGTCCTGAGTCTCGCCGTGCTCGCCGCGAAGATGGCTGCCCACCGTCTCTAAGACTATGTTGGCGTCCGGCGGTCTCAGCTCCTGGCCGTCCGGATAGTCGCTGTCCGATGCTACCCAGAGCAGCTTGCTGCCTTCGTCGAACCACGTCGTTATGGCTGAAAGCTCCGCTTCGGTGTACTCCACGGCGGGGTCTGCCTGTATCAGGACGAGCATGTCTGCGCCAGACAGGTCAGATGTCGATAGGTCTCCAGTCACGACGCTCCAGTCAACGTACGAGTAGTCCTCCATGGCCGCCTTGAGGTTGTCATCAGCCTCAAGGGCGCCTTTCATATGGACGACCACTTTTCCACTTGACTCCGCACCAACCAGTGCGATGGTTGTCAGTGACATGAACAGAGTAGATAGAAGAAGAAGCCCGATGAGTTTATTTTTCATGGTTTTTCTCCGGGTTCAAATAGCAGCGAACGGCATAAAAGCTTTCTCAGGGCATCGAGCAGACTTTAAATGCTGTAAGAACGATATCGACTCAAGGTGATATCCGATGGATAGACGGATCTTGATGGGAATTATAGTCGTTGCGATACTTGGGGTAGGGTTACTCGGGTATAGGGCGATGAACCCGCCTCAGCCCGATGGGCCTGATAATGGAGAAGAGCCCCCGGACACGAACGGAGAAGAACCTCCGGACACGAACGGAGAAGAGCCCCCGGACACGAACGGAGAAACCATTACCGCGACGGTCTCGGGCGCCGTCACAGACGACTCGGGTGAGCCCGTCGAGGGCGTTCTCGTGCAGATCGGCGACGTATCGACGACCACCGACTCGAATGGAGAGTACAGCCTAGAGGTCTCGAATGGAACATATTACATCGAGGCCAGCAAGGAAGGCTACAGCCAGGGTATCAAATCCGTCACGGTTACTGAGGAGACCGAGTACGAGGCTGACTTCTCTCTCAGGGTGTTGAGCACCGGCACCGGTGAAGGCCAAACCATACGCGTGGTCACCCGCCACGGGGCGGACATCATGCTAGTCGCGGAGGAGCTTTTCCTGGAGAGCGACTTCGCCGTCGAGAACAACATAGTGAACATAGAGTGGCTGCCGATAGCCGACTCGCTCTGGATCGAGACCATATCGAGGTCGGGCGACATCGATGTGGCGTGGGGCGGCGGACCCGACCTGTTCGACATCATCCTCGACGCGGGGCTGCTAGCCTCCCTCGAAGGAGATAACATCGAAGCGCTTCTCGCTGGCATCCCGGAGGACATAGGGGGATCGGAGACACGCAGGGTCGTAGGCGACGACGCGTACTGGGCGGGCGCCGCGATAAGCTCGTTCGGTTTCACGGTGAACACCCAGCTGCTCGATTTCTATGACCTACCGGAGCCCACGACATGGGAGGACCTGGCGAGCACGACCTACGCGGCTCACCTGCCCACCACCTTGGTGGGGACCGCCGACGCAACTAAATCCACTTCCAACACCCGAATGTTCCAGATCATACTTCAGATCTACGAGTGGCGCGACGGATGGGACCTGCTCATCAGGATGGGGGCAAACTCCAAGATATTCGACCAGTCTGGGAGCGTCCGCGACGCGGTGATCAACAAGGAGATAGCCGTGGGCACGACCATCGACTTCTACGGCTACACGGCGCAGTGGAAGAACCCGGAGTTCTGTAAATACATCTTCCCGGCCGACGGCACCATAGTGAACGCCGACCCCATCGCGCTGCTGACCACCTCACAGGACACCGAGCTGGCGATGGGATTCATAGAGTGGGTGATCAGCCCCGAGGGCCAGAAGGTCTGGCTAGACGGCAACATAAACAGGATGCCGGTCAACGAGGACGTGTTCGACACGCCCGAGGGCAACCAGAGGGCAGACCTCGAGGAGGTGTTCCAGAAGACACAGGAGGCGTTGACCATAGTGTTCGACAGCGAGGAGGGAGCGAGCTACTACTCCGCGATAAGGAACTACTACCGCGCCGTCATAGTGATCCCCCAGATCCAGCTGGAGGAGCTCTGGGAGGACCTGACTTGGGCCCTCGAGGACGGCCAGATAACTCAGGAGCAGTTTGACGATCTGGCGTTCAGGCTAGGCGACCCGGACGAGATCGAGTTCACTGACCCGGAGACTGGGGAAACCGAGTATTTCACGATGGAGTACGCCCAGAGCATAAACGCCAGGATCGAGGAAGACGTCGAGTACAAGCAGGAGATGGTTGACGCCTGGGCGGAGGCCGCGCTCAGCCACTACGAGGAGATGGCCGCCGAGCTCAGCAGCATCACCTAGGGGAGACGGCTTGACTCTGAGCTGGGCGGGGTCCCCCTCCGTGAAGGAGAGGGTCGAGAGGCTTCGGAGGGAGTTCGACCCGCTCACCCTGACCCAGACACTTATTTCGTACTCTATACTGCTCGCGTTCTTGGTTGCACCGCTGTCCTCCCTGGTCCTGCAGGGGTTCAGCTATCAGAATGCTTTCTCGTTGAGGTGGTTCACAGACATACTGACGAGCCCCGAGTACGTCAGCCTCCAGAGCCGCGGGGGACGCATGTTCGAGGTTAGGCGGGACGTCATGTACATCTGGGGCTACGACCACGGCATACTGCTCAACAGCCTCGTGGTGGCGTTCTCGGTCACCGTCCTCTGCAGCGTAATAGGTATAGCGGTGGCCATGATCATGGGCAGGTACGAGTTCAAGGGCAAATCCGTATTCAGGGTGATACTGCTCATCCCGCTGCTGGCCACCCCCTTCGTGAACGCGTACGTCGTGGGTAAGGTTTTCAACCCCCGGTTCGGGCTGCTCAACTACCTGCTGTACGACATCCTCCACGTCATCCCTTGGAGGATCAGCGTCGACGGGCTCGTCGGCCTCGTGGTGGCTCAGACCCTCTCCTATTACCCCATAGTCTACCTGAACGTCGTGGCGTCGCTGAACAACATCGACCCCAGCCTCGAGGAGATGGCCGAGAACCTGGGCGCCACCGGGTTCAGGCTTTTCAGGACGGTGACGTTCCCCCTATTCCTCCCCGGGCTCGTGGCCGGCGCCGTCATCACGTTCATCTTCAGCCTCGAGGACCTCGGGGCCCCCATAGGCTTCATAGGCGCCAGCGCCAACCCCCTGGCGAAGAACGTCGCTTCGTACCAGATATACTCGGCCTTCGCCGAGGCTATGACGGGGCAGATATCCCCGAAGACCTCGGCGCTGGCTCTGCTGGTTATGATCATAACCGTGGTGAGCTACGTGGTGGTCAAGACCTACACTTCACGCAGAAGCTACACCATGATAAGCAAGGGCGGGCGCTGGAACCCCCGGGTGCGCACCCCGGGGCTAGGCGTCCAGGCGGCCATCTGCATCTCCCTGCTGTTCCTCGTCGTCTGGGGCGCGATGCCCCAGATAGGCACCTTCGTGCTGGCATCCACCGACTGGGCAACCAGCGGCACGCTGCCGACGCGGTTCACGGGGGAGTTCTTCAGGGCGCTGTTGACCAACAATGACGTCACCAGGGCGATAGCCAACAGCCTGGGGTACTCGTTCGCCGCTGTCGCCATAATGGTGCTGGTGGGAAGCAGCATATCCTACGTGGTGTCCAAGAGGGACATACCCTCGAAGGGCGTCCTCGACATGTTAGCCACGGTGCCCGTCAGCGTGCCAGGCATAAGCCTCGCCGTGAGCTACTTCCTGTTCTTCTCGACGCCGTTGTTCAGAGGCTCCATATTCGATCCGCTGACGGACCCTGCGCTCATGCTGATACTCGCGTACACGATACGGCGGCTGCCGTTCATGACGAGATCGGTCTACGCGGGGCTTCAGCAGATCGACAAGGGCCTCGAGGAGGCCTCCATGAACCTGGGCGCGACGAGGACGACGACCTTCGGGAGGATAGTGATACCGTTGATAGTGACCAACGTCATAAGCGGCGCCCTGCTGAGCTTCGTCTACTCCATGGCTGAGGTGAGCACAAGCATCACACTGGGCGCCCTGAAGGAGGACAGGGTGCCCATCACCTTCTTCATAAGCCAGATCGTGTACGGCACGGCCGCCGTGGGCGCGGTGAGCATAGGCGCCAGCCTCTGCATACTGCTCATGACTGTCCAGATCACTGCCATGGCCGTGAGCACCATCGTGTTGAAACAGAAGGCGTCTTTCCTGGGGGTCTAAATATTGGTAGAGATAGAGCTGAGAAACCTTACAAAGCTTTTCGGAGAAGTCGTGGCCGCAGACCACGTCAGCCTGACGATCAGTGACGGCGAGTTCTTCACCTTGCTGGGCCCCAGCGGCTGCGGCAAGACCACGACCATGCGCCTCATCGCGGGGCTGGAGTTCCCCACGGAGGGCCAGGTATTCTTCGACGGGCGGGACGTCACTGGGCTTCCCTCGTTTGAGCGCAACACCGGCATGGTGTTCCAGAACTACGCGCTGTGGCCCCACCTGAAGGTCTTCGAGAACGTGGCCTACGGGCTGAACGTACGGAAGATACCCAAGGACGAGGTGAGGGAGCGGGTGCTCGACGCCCTGGACCAGGTGGAGCTGGAGGGATTGGAGGACAGGTTCCCGACGCAGCTCAGCGGTGGCCAGCAGCAGCGTGTCGCCCTGGCCCGGGTGCTGGTGATCAACCCGGCGGTGCTGCTGCTGGACGAGCCGTTGAGCAACCTTGACGCCAAGCTCAGGGTCCAGATGCGGGAGGAGATCAAGGCGCTGCAGAGGCGGCTGAAGATCACCACGGTCTACGTCACCCACGACCAGGAGGAGGCCATGTCCGTCTCCGACAGGATAGCCATACAGGACCACGGCAGGGTGAGGCAGATAGGGACTCCCAGGGAGATATACAACGTGCCCCAGGACATCTTCATAGCCACCTTCATGGGCAGGGGCACCCTGCTGGAGGGAGAGGTGACATCCTCCGAGGACGGGGTGCAAATGAGGATAGGAGGCATCACCCTCCAAGGCCTCGACTCCACGGGCAGGATCAAACGGGGGGACAAGGCCGCCTGCGTCATAAGGCCCGAGAACTACAGCCTCGAGGAGCCATCCGAGCCGTCGAACGTCCTGGAGGGCGAGATCGAGTGGGTGTTCTTCATAGGCCCGTACACCGAGGTTAGGCTGGACGTAGATGGAAACAAGGTATTAGTGGATGTCCCGCCTGGGGTGGAGGCCCCCGTCGGTGGAAGACTTAAGGTCTACATCCCGTATAAAGACACGATAATGCTTCCCTTGG
>CAZEMD010000020.1:0-13901 GCA_964513225.1 uncultured Candidatus Bathyarchaeia archaeon
AGAGCCTCAAGGAGGCTGTGCACAGCTGCCGCCGCTACATCGTGGGCACCCAGCCCCTGTTCGTCATAGTCACCATGGTGGAGCCCGCCAAGATCAAGGGTATAACGGAAGGCGTCAGGCAGCTCCACAGGTACGTGGGCAGGGCCAGCACCAAACCCGCTATAATCATATTCAACGTCCAGGGCTACAGCATCGCAGCCCAGTCCGAGGAGGAGAAGATAGCAGCCGGGTTCCTCACGTACCACAACCAGCCCTACTACGACGCCCTCAGGGGCATGGGCTGCATAGTAGTCAACTGGGACCCCGTGGGGGAGAGCTTCGCGCAGGCGCTGCAGCGCCAGAGGGTGGGGGGATGAGGGAGAACGTAATCAGGTCCGTGGAGCTGGGGGTGGCCCTGGCGGCGTGCTACATGGCCGCCGTGACCATGGTCCAGACATCCCTCTACGACCGGATAATCAAAATGATCAACGACAGCTTCATGGGGCCCCTCCTAGAGCCGTACATGATGTACTTCGACCTCGCCGTCACGGTGCTGGTTCTCGCCGCCTGCTTCACCCTCTGGAGGAGAGGCGACATAGAATCGTTCAGCAAGCTGTTCAGCCTCAACATGCTCATGTTCTTCCCCGCCGTCCTGGAGTTCAGCACGTTCAACTGGGTCGGCCTCATACTGGACCTGACGCCCAGCCACAGGGTCACGGGGCTCTGGGTCTTCGGCGTCGGCCTAACGCTTCAGGTGACCTACCTGATGCTCAGGTACACGTACAGGTTCAGGACGGACCGCGAGGAACTCCTCACCAGGGGCGCGCTTGAGGATGACATAAACCAGGTCAGCAGGGGCCAGATGGGCTACCTCACCCTCATAGTGTCCGTCACCGCCGCGACGACCACCGCCATCTACGCCGCGGCGCCGAGCCTAAGCGGGTACCTGCGGCAGCCCCTGAACACGCTGCCTTACTTCATCCGAGCCAAGGCCCACATCCTGGTCGGGATAATAGTTATAACTTGTATAGCCGCGAGCCTCATACTCTATCTACGCGGCTCCGGGCAGCCGAGACGTGATTTCCCAGCTGAGCCCCAGCTAAGAGAGGACGCTACCAGTGAACAGTCAACAGCGGTTGAAGATGAAGGATAGGGGCTTGTACGCCTACCTTAGAGGATGGCGCCCGGCTCGTACGCGGCCTCCCTGCCGTATTTCTCGAGGAGCGGCGCCGCCTTCTCCCTCACCGCCATGATCTGCCCGTGGGCGTTCCCCACGAAGTGGCGCTTGTCCCTCATGACGCCGCGGAGCTCCTCGGGGGTCACGCCCGCAGCCTTGAACGCGGGCTCATCCGCCAGCAGCTCCATGAGCCTGTTATCCTGAGCCCCACGCTCCCTCATCCGGAGCGCCTCGGCCACGGCGTGCCTCTTGATGACGGCGTGGGCATCCTCCCTACCCATGCCGTGCTTAACCGCCAATGCCAGCATCTCGGTGGTTGCCAGGAACGGCAGGTACCTGTCCAGCTCCCTGCCTATGACGGCCGGGTAGGCGCCCATCTGGTTGAGCACCGTCAGGGTTGTCTCTACGAGGCCGTCGGCGGCGTAGAACACGTCCGGTATGACCACCCTGCGCAGCGCCGAGCATGAGACGTCGCCCTCCTCCCACTGGCCTCCGGCGAGCCGGGACGCGCCGTCAGCGTACATCTTCTGGAGTTCGCTGAGGGCGCAGATGCGCTCGGTGCTCCTGGTGTTCATCTTGTGGGGCATGACGCTGCTCCCCACCTGGCCCACGGCGAAGCCCTCGGTGACGAGCTCGTGGCCAGCCATGAGCCTGATGGACTTGGCGAAGTTCTCACAAGCGGAAGCCAAGGCCACCAAGTGGGCGGCCACCTTGTAGTCGAGGCTCCTCGGGTAGACCTGGCCCGTGGAGTCCATGAGCTCCCTGAAGCCGAGCTCATCCGCAACCATCCGCTCCAGCCTGAGCGCCTTCTCGGGTGAGCCCAGGAGCTCGGCCATGTCGAACTGGGTGCCCACGGCCCCCTTGACGCCTCGGAGCGGGTAGCCCTCGATGAAGGCCTCGAACTCCTTCAGGTGCAGGAGGAGCTCCTCGGCCCACATGCTGAACCGTCTGCCCAGCAGCGTTGTCTGGGCGGGCTGGCGGTGGGTCCTAGCGGTGAGCTCCACGGCGGCGTAGTCCTCGGCCTTATCCAGCATGTGGCGGAGGACCGAGACGTACTTGCCGTTGATGAGCGTCATGGCGTCCCTGATCTGGAGCTGCTCCACGTTGTCCGTGAGATCCCTGCTCGTCATGCCCAGGTGTATGTACTCTGCGCCGCCCGCCGCCTCGTTGTAGGCCTCTATCTTGGCCTTGACGTCGTGCTTGGTGCGCAGCTCTATCTCCATTATCCGGACGAGGTCAACGTCTTCCTTGGCGGCCTCGTAGTTCTCGATGACCGTGTCGGGGATGTCCATGCCCAGCTTCCTCTGGGCCTTGAGCACGGTGAGCCAGAGCTCACGCTCCATGAGGGTCTTACCTTCCTCGCCGAATATCCTGTTCATCTCGGGGGTCGCGTAACGCTGGCTCAGGACGTTGGGGTTCAACTGCTCCGCCTCTTGATATTGAAGAGGCTTTATGGATAAAAGAGTGATTAGGGTTTCGGGACGGCCCTGATGTTTAGGAACGATGGCCTCTTGGAGACCTTCAAGTAGCCCTCGGGGTCAGCCCTCGGGTAGTCTTCTGTGGGCTTATCTCAATATTACTAAAAACCTTACAAAATCTTGATTGGATATTCACCAAGAAATTCGAGAGTGACAGGTAGAAAACAATTTATTTGAACGTTTCTGATCAGTCGATTGAACACATATTTATAAATAACTGTTCAATTGATTGATCAATATATCCTCGTTACTCACGCAGAACCCATGGTGGGAGAACCCAGAAAAGATAGAGACCGATCTAAACATCACAAGATTCGAGGAAAGCAGATTCAAATGGACGCCAAGAATAAGACACTACATCGAACTGGACACGGAAGCCATCTACACGTTACGTGGACCGCGACAAGTCGGGAAAACAACCCTCATCAAGCTGATGATGAGGGAACTAATGCGGCGAGGAGTAAACGAGCGCCGGATATTCTACTACAGCTGCGATCTGGTAGACAGCCCGTCCAAGCTCGTTGAGATAATCCAGTCCTACCTAGACGCAACCGATTACATCACAGAACACTACAGGTATATCTTCCTCGACGAGATATCAGCGGTAAAAGACTGGCAGAGAGGCATCAAACACCTCCACGACCTCGGACAGCTAAGGAAGACTTGCGTATTGATGACAGGCTCACATAATCTGGATATAAGGAAAGCGTCAGAAAGACTGCCGGGTAGACGAGGCACATCAACGAACACGTTAGACAAGATACTGTTACCCATGAAGTTCGCGGAGTACGTTGAAGCAAGAGACAAGGAAATCGATAGAATACTGGGATCATCGGGGATAAGAAGATTCGAGAAAAGGAAAGAGATCATAGAAAAACTGGTAAAAAACGAGATACCGTCAGAACTTAGACAGATGTCCCTATACCTAGACAAACTAAACAGATACCTCGATGATTACCTACTCACAGGAGGCATCGCCAGAGCGGTAAACGACTACGTACAATACGGAGAGATCACTGAAAACACCTACAAGACTTATGTCGATGTGACAATCGGAGACTTTCTACGATACAACAACGACGAGATATACCTCGCCCAAATACTGCGAGCGGTAAACGAAACACTCTGCTCACAGGTAAGCTGGAGAACCCTTGAGAAAAAGACAGACATCGGAAGCCCAAACACGGTCGCAAAATACATTGATGTGCTGAAGGCAGGCTTCGTCATCAACCCGTATTATGTATTAAACCGAGGAAAAGGAACACCAAAATACAGCAGCAATAAAAAACTCCACTACGCAGACCCATTCATATTCCACGCCTTAAACGGCTGGATCAACCAGACCCCCGCATTCATCTTAGCTCAAAACTACCTCATAGAAAACAAGTCAAAACTGGTAGAAGCAGTAATCGGAAACCACCTAATCAGATACGCATACAGCTTAAACCCATCAGACAACTACGAGCCAGCTCTAAACGTGTTTTACTGGAAAGACAAGAAAAACGAGGTGGACTACATCGTAAAGAATGGCCCAGAGTACTTGGCTTTCGAAGTTAAATATGTGTCATCATTTTCAAGCGATGACATAAACGGACTGTACACATTCACAAGATACGGGACAGAAAACTCAGGGATAGTAGTGACAAAAGAACACCTCGGAATCGAACATAATGTAACAGCTATACCAGCCTCGCTACTACTTTTACTAACATAGAACCAAGATATTGCGCCTAATCCACTGAATACGGAAAATACCCATGGTTACCCAGCTAACGATCCTGTTAATGTAACGATTAACGCCTCCTTCACCCAATCTAGTAAAGTATCGGGCGATCAAACACAGAGACACAACTAACCGTGTTTCGATCTAGCATCACTGACAGCCTGCGTGCCCCCCCCCCCCCCTCCACCATCTACGAGCCAACAGCCCTACCTCTTGATACTGAAGAGGCTTTGAGGATGAAAGAATGATTAGGGTTTCAGGACGGCCCTGATGTTTAGGAACGATGGCCTCTTGGAGACCTTCAAGTAGCCCTCGGGGTCCACCCTCCTGTAGTCCTCCGTGGGCTTCGCTTCGATAAGCCTCTCCACCAGGAAACCCGCCTCGTGAAGGGCCTCCACCATCGCCTCGATGGGCCTGTGGATGCTGGGCATAACGACCTCCAAGCCGAAGCCCGTCCACAGCATCTCCATCCTGTGGACGCTGAAGTAGTCTTCCATCCCTTCCTTGAGGACGAAGTTGATGGCCGGGTGGCCGACGCTGAAGACGAGGACGCCGTCGCTCTTCAGCACCCTCCTGAACTCCTTGAAGACGGGCACCCAGTCCAGGATGTAGTCCATGACGAGGGAGGCGAGGACGAGGTCCACAGAGTCGTCCCCGAGGAAGACCAGGGGCTCCCTGAGGTCATGCAGTATGATCGTGGCCCTGCCGCCGAGCCTCCGCCGCGCGTGTTCAAGCATTCTGGGGCTGGCGTCGACCGCGATGACCTCGGCTCCTCGCTGGACCAGCAGATCGGCGTACAGGCCGGGTCCGCATCCGGCGTCCAGAACTCGTCTGCCTTTCACGTCGGGGAGGAGAGACAGGGTGGCCGGGCGCTCCAGGTACGCGTTATGCGGCTTGGTCTCGATCATCTCGGCGTATGCATCGGCAAGCCTCTCGTAGGCTTCGTGAGCGATGGGTTTCTTGTCTTCGTTCACAGCTCCCCCGCCGCCCACAGCACCATGTTTCTCCATAGGACGCCGTAGCCGTCCCACCCGGCGAACGCCTCCGGGCACCAGTGGGGGCCTATGTCGGTGGTGAAGGCGACAGCCCTGCCCGCGCCGTTGCTGCCCACGACGAGCAGGGGGTCTCCGCCCACCTCGGCGAGGGTTTCCGCTCCCTTCTTCGGCTGCACCAGGTTGTAGCCTAGTATGTGGGGCCACCTGCCGGGCAGCTCATCGACTATGGGGTGGCTGCACGTCTTAACGGGCTGCACGCCCTCGGGTCGCTCACACCTGTCGTCCGTGGCCAAGAGGTTTACAGGCAGCACCTCGGCTATTGGGCTCCTCTGGTACATGGCGGCGCCGTTGATGCCCTGATAGCTCATGTATCCCCCCGCCATGATCAGTCCGCCGCCGTGCTCCACGTACTCGGCGACAGTCTTGAGGCGGTTCGGTGTCCTCTCACCGTGGAGCCACGTCCTTGGGTGGAGAAGGAACGTGTCCGCGCCGACGTCGCTGAGTATCACGGCGTCGTACCCTTTGAGCTCCTCGGCTTCGAACGGGAACTCGTTGGCCGCGACGTGAGCCGGCATGTGGGTTACCTCCACGCCGTGCCGGTCCATGGCCTCGCTGAACCACCTGAGGCCCGTCTCGTATGATCCGCTGACGAAATGGTTGAACCCCTTGTAGTGGGTGGTGACGCTCACCCAGCTCTCACCCACAAGCAACACGTCTGTCATAATGATATGCACGGGGCACGCCCACTATATATTTATTCGACTGTTTTCTCTACGCTATTGGTTGGTGAGCTGGGGGGCGGCCTCCGGGCCACTGGTCTGAGGAAACTCCATCCACCACGTAGGGCTGCGACGCCGCGAGGCGTAAGGGGAGACTCTTGGCAACAGACAGAAACGACACCTCCCGTGGCACGCCGTGAATCCATGGAGGACGAGATCGCCACGGGCCTGGGTGAGACGACTGCCCCGCAGGGTGCAAGGGCGAATAGGCGCCGATACCTTCCTACGGGGGGCGCGGGTAGCCCGCATAGCTGAATGCCGCCCACGACAGAAGATGGGTTACACCCAGCACACCAACCATCTTGATACAAGATAGACGTTCTATGAAGGCGTTCTATCGATGAGCGCCTCAAGACGCTTCTCCATGCGCTTCCTCTCAGATACGTCCCTAAGATAACAGAGTACCGAGGGTTTGCCGAGGTAGCTGATCCTTGACGCCGAGACCTCAGCCGTCCTAACCTCGCCCGTGCCTGTTATGAAGTTGACCTCAAACAAACGGTTCACGTCATCGTCCCCCATCGAGTAAAGGCGACGGTTGATCTCCTCCTCGGTCTCGACAACGAACCTCGTCAAGGGTCTGCCGATGAGGCTCTCAGGTAACCCGCCGCCGTGCATGTGGCACATGGCGTAGTTCGCGAAAACGATCCTGCCGTCGGAGAGGATGACGATGCCGTCCCTGCTCTCCTCGACGACCCTGCGGTACAGCTCCTCCGCCCGATGCTTCTTAACCGCCTGCCTGATACGATTCAATAGAACCTGGTAGTTGCCGAGATCGGCCTCCTTCTTCAGGTAGTCGTCCGCCCCTGCTTTGAAGGCTGACTCTGCTAATTCCTCGCTGCCCCTCCCCGTGTACAGGATGAAGGGGACGTCGCTCCTCGCCCTCACCCTCTGGAGCAGCTCGAGGCCGGTCATGGAGATCATCTTGTAGTCACTGACTATGACGTCGTAGCCGTTCACGCCGTGAAGCCGCATTGCCTCCAAGGGGTCAGAAACGGAGTCCACAGTGACTCCCCTATCAAGCTCCTCGAGGAACATCTTGGTGAACTCGAGCTGGTTCTTCTCGTCGTCTACATGGAGAACTCGGATCTGTTTCTCGTTTCTCACCTCTTCCTCGGTCACTTCTGTTCCGCCTTCTCCCCCAGCCTTTCACCGTCTTGCAGTTCTTATTTATTGATGATTATAGATACTTTAAATGAGTATTAAATATCCTCATGGTATATAACAATTAAGAAAAAAATTAATTGTTACATGGAAGCAATATTGTTATAACTGGATAATACTTCTATATGGTAGAAATAAATAATATATAAAAAGTCACTAAATGTCTTTAAATTATGATGTCTCATTCTACGTATTTTAAGTTTGCCATAAAGTAGAGAGCTACTCTCCACACAAAATGTAAACAGGATGACTTAATGGACTCGTAACTTGCCTCGTATTTGATAAAAATGATGGATAAAGTGTGATTAAGTGAAAAAACAATCGTGTTTAAGACGAAAACGTGTTCGTTAACAAATCCCTAGCTTAAACTTCCTTCTAATTCGTAGCCCACCTAGGTATCCGCCGTTCAGATTCACCCTCCTCAAACCTCTTTTAAGATCCATAAAAAGGGGAACCGGGGCTATGGCGGGCAAAACGGTTGTAACAAATAAGACACAATCTATACTGTTCTCATCGGAAGCCCTTAGAGTTTTATCGAGTCTTCTTGAGCTATTTACCTCGACTTCGATATTCCTAGCGCTGAACGCCTCGGTAGTAGCAGCGTTCAGCTCCCTCCTTTACGGCCTCGAAGTCAATCCCAGAATCCTGTTCATAGCGTTCCTCGCGACCTTCTCTGTATATAACATGAACAGAGCCACCGACAGAAGAGAGGACTCTATAAACAGGCCACAGGCGGCTTCGAGAAACATCCTCTTATTCCTGGTACCCTCGATGATCGCCTCCGCTCTGTGCCTCCTGTTAAGCGCCTCGGTGGGGGCTCAAGCCCTCACGGTGGTCGTCGCATCTTTCGCCGCTTCCATCCTCTACAGCTTCAAGCTGTCGCCGTCCATCCCCCGGCTCAAAGAGATACTGGGCCTGAAGAGCGTCCTGGTGGCCTTCAGCTGGGGTTTCACGGGCGCCCTGCTGCCGGCCAGCGGACAGGCCGTGGATGCCTCGAAGATAGTTTTAGCGTTCACGTATATATTCATCCAGATACTGGTGAACACCATCCTGTGCGACGTCCGCGACATGGACGGCGACATGGCCTCAGGGGTGAACACGCTACCCATATCCCTGGGCCTGGGTGCGACGAGAAGACTCCTGCTGACCGTGAACACGTTGTTGTTCCCATGGCTACTCTACTGCCTGACTCAGGGGCTGTTCCAGGAGTACATGCCGGCGCTCTTCTTCGGAGCGGGGTACGGCTACCTGATAATCTGGCTCTTCTCCGAGAAGGGGCGTGATAGGCTCCTGGTGGAGCTGGCGGTGGACGGGGAGTGGATGCCCTTGGTGGCGCTAATGAAGCTACTTTGACCCCATTGACCAAGTGAATAAATATTGCTTAAGCTAAACAATCTATTAGGGGTTTAACGTTGGGTTCAACGTACTTCAAGTTGTTTCGATCCGAGCTCAAGTTAAACATACTCTCCAGTCTTCTAGACGGGGACAAGAAGCTGGGCGCCCTGAGGGACGAGCTGGGCAGCAGCGGCTCCACCATCATCCACGCCCTGAGAGACCTGGAGGCCATGAAACTGACCAGGCAGGAAGGCAAACACTACAAGCTCACGTCCCTCGGGGTCATAGAGGCCACGCTCATCGGTGAGGCAGCGTCGGCCGCAGACGTGCTCGAAAGGTTTCAAGGCTTCTGGCTCCAGCACGACGTCACCGCCATCCCCAGCCACCTCCTGCAGAGGATAGGCGCCCTACGGGACTCGACCCTGATCCAGGACAACTCCACGGCGCTGGACAGGGTCCATGTATCTTTCCAGCGGCTCCTCCAGCAGTCGAGGAGGGTGTGGGGTATGTCACCGATATTCCACTCGGACTTCGTGGGGATGTTCCATAGCCTGCTCGGAGGGGGTGCGACCGTTGACCTCATACTCACCAGCGGCGTGCTCGACAAGACTCTCATGTTGGCGGATACCGAGGAGATCATCGACTACGTCACGAGGGACAAGCTGAGGGTATTCCTGACCGATGGGCTGGGTGTCGCGTTGACCGTGACCGAGAACAGCTTCTCCATGGGCCTCTACACCATCGATGGGGAATACGACTACACTAGGGACCTGGTGTCCAGCAGCCCAGAAGCCATCGAGTGGGGGCAAGAGCTCTTCAAGCATCACCTTAAACAAGCTAGGAGGCTCGACACGGAGACGTTAAATCTTTAACCATGTCGTTCACTGATTAAGATATTTCAATTTTTCCTAGTTTAAAGGTAAAATACACATGAAAAATGATTAAACTAAGTACTGAACAGATGAAGCGAAAAAGAGGCACGTAGTCTTAAATTGTTATTCCATTATTAAACCGAGATGAAAACCGGGTTTGATTTAAAGAAATCACGAAAACTGATGCAGGTGGAAGGGATCGACTGCATCATAGCCAACTCGCAGGAGAGCGTCTACTACACGTCTAATGCACCGATCTCGACCATAACGAATCTGAAACGTTTCGCGGGCATAGTGCTCCCCCTCGATGGGGAGCCTCTCTTCGCCGTACACAGAAACGAGGAAGTCACCGCGAGGAACTCGACGTGGATAAAGGATCTACGGGTTTACGAGGGGGGCGAGTGGGAATCCCTAAAGGCCATGGACTTCCTGGCAGGGGTGATTAAAGAAAGAGGGTTAGCCGGCAAGAGGATCGGCTTGGAGCTCATGGAGATGCCTGGCCTCTGGCTGGATCACCTGAGGAAGCTGCTGCCGGGGACGGAGTTCGTCGACGGCAAGCCAGTTCTAGACGTGTTGAAGTCGATTAAGAGCCCCGAGGAGATAAAGCACCTCAGCGCTGCGAACATGGCGACGGCGAAGGCCATAACGGTGGCCTTCGAGATGGCTAGACCGGGGGACACCGAGAGAGACGTGGCGCTGAACATGATCGATCTCACCCTCGAGTACGGCGGAGACACCGTTGCGTTCATGTGCTTCGGAGCCGGGCCCAACATCTTCGAGACCCACCCCGTCCCCGGCGACTATAGGCTGAAGAAGGGAGACCTGGTTCACACGGACTTCGGGTGTTTCTTCGACGGCTACTGCTCGGACATCTCAAGGATGGCGGCGGTTGGGGAGCCCAACGAGACCCAGTTGAAGGCGTACGGCATCGCCGTGGAGGCGGAGCAGGCTACAGCCGAGGCTATGCAGGCGGGGGCGAAGGTCATCGACGTTCACAACACGGTGAAGGAGTTCTACAACTCCAATGGGTACGAGTACAACAGGGCCTTCATCGGGCACGGTATAGGCATAGGCGTCCACGAGTGGCCTTTCCTGGGCCCCGCGCACGGCGACTGGGTGCTGAAGCCCGGGATGTTCTTCCAGGTGGAGCCGAGCATGCTTCTAGATGACGTGAAGATCCACACAGAGGACTCCTTCGTGGTCAAGCCCAAGGGCCCAGCCGAGAACGTGTCACTGTACAGGGACGTGACGGAGCTACAGGTGATAAGGTAGACGCCTCTTCCCCTTTTTTTGGGCGTTTTTCGGGGTCGCGAAGCTTTTTCTTTTTTACCTCCAAGTAGTTACCATGGTTCGGCTGTACCTAGAGATTGAGACGTACCGCCCCAACGTCGACGAGGCGTTCATAAACGAGAGGGTGATCACGGCCGGCGTAGCCGTCGACAGGACCGCGTACCATGAACGCAGCCTGAAGAGGGACGTCGAACCGGTCCTCTACAGCGAGTGGGACGGCCTGGACGAGAAGGCCATAGTCTCCGAGGTGGAGAGAACCGTACGCAGGGCGTGCGGAGAGCACAGGTTCACGACCGTCGTGGGGTTCAACATACTCCGCTTCGACGTCCCCCTCCTCGTGGCAAAGTCGGGCAGGGCGTCCCAGTCTGGCCTCGAGTACATCTCTAAGATGTGGCACGACTGCTTCGCAGTGGACCTCATGCAGCAGCTGCTGGTGGCGAACATGGGCAGCTTCAAGGGCGCCGGGCTGAGCAACGTCGTATCCACGGCGATAAGGCTCGGCCTGAACCCGCCGGACTACCCCACTTCCGGCGCCAGGGTCAAGGACCTATACGAGGAAGGGGACTACGGGGGGATCGAGGCCCACCTACGCCAGAACCTCAGGGTAATCCGGTGGCTGGACCTCTACGGCGTGAGGCGGCTCACGGAGCAGAGCGTCAGGGAGCAGAGGCCCCTCTTCAGGTGAAAGCCCATGGCGGCGTCTTAGACGGCCGAAACTGCCGTGTAGCCGACCGGGTGGCCCGGCGTTTCCCTTATAATAGGTTACTTCAGTCGTTTTTCCGGGTGCGGCGGGGCGCCTGCATTAACACATCTATTCACTGTGACACTGGTCGTAGGCCGGGGGTGCCCGTGTTCAGTTTCACGGGCCGCGTCTCTTGATGCGGCTGTTGACTATGTTGTACGTCTTGACGCGTCTCCTGTTCAAGAAGTTGGAGAGGGGCAGAGGGCTTCGAGGGACGCCTGGGTTCGGGTGACTGCCACTGGATGGCCCTGTCAGTCTTAGACGGATCACCCGTACCTCGTCCATCTCGGAGGCCTCCATCTGCCTCACCGGAATAGCCACGGCCTTTTTTCTATAATAAGAACCCGGATGAACGCGGCGAAACCATCGTTCCAATTAGATGTGGCGTCCCGGGCTCCGGCTAAAAAGCCGACAATACATATCAGGGGTATGGACGGGGGATCAACGGCTTCTATATCAGCTTGACGAGCTTCCCCGTCCGGCCAGCGTTGAGCTGGAGAACGCCCTGGTATGTCGAGGTGTACCCGTTCTCCACGCGAAGCCGGTCGCCCACCTCCGCCTGCCTTATCTGCTCGTTCCATAGCACCAGGACCACCCTGCCTGAGTCGTCGCCGATGGCGGCGTTGGCGACGGAGAGGGTCTCGCCGTACCTCCTCCTCGACCTCACCATGCGGGCGTGCCCCTTCTCCAGGACCCTACCCTCGACGTCCAAGTTCCTCATGCCGTCGCGCAGCCGGGCAATGGGGGTCATAGTGTAGGGGTCGTCCGGCGTCATGACCTTCTCGTACCAACGCCCCCTCCAGTTCGGGTCGCCGAGCTCCCAGCCCACCTGGACGTAGCCCTGTTTCTCGTAGAAGGCGTTGGTCCTCTGGTTCCACTCTGGGGTCCCCAGGGTCCAGAGCTTCAGGTCCGGGTAGAGCCCCTCAAGGAGCTCCATGGAGCGGGTGCCTATCCCCCTCCTGTGGTGGTCGGGGTCCACGAAGATCCTCTCCATGACCCGATGCTCCTCGTTCACCGAGCCTATGATCAGGCCCCCCACGAGGCCGTCGTCCAGCAGGATGGTGTAATAATCCGCCCAGTCCAAGGCGCGTATCTGGAACTCGGGTGAGTCGTACCCGGGGGGGCCGCCCGGCTCCTCGGCTCCGACCTCGACGTCGCTCTCGAACGCCCGCTTGGATATCTCGGCGAGGAGGTAGGCGTGGTCCTCGACGGCCTCCACTAGGCTCACTCTGTCTTCTATGGACAACTCGACCATGTATACGGTGGGCTAGGTGAAAAGCGTTGGGCAGCGGCTCGCAGAATTATTAAGGCGCCGGCTCCCGATACGCGTAAGAGTGGTCGAGATGATGGCCGGGTCGAGGCGGGGGGTGAGGGTCAGGCGGGTGGACGAGCCGCCTTACGCCGTTGATTGGTCACGGGTCGAGCGGTACGACCAGGTGAACCTGATATTCAACAGGATAGGGAACGACCCGAGCTGGGAATACTACCTCCACACAGAGGAGGAGGTCGGCATACAGAACATAAGTGAAGCCAAGCCGGGGTATGACAGGGTCGACTACGCCCTGGCCGAGGCCGCGTGGACCGTCCACGACGTCTGGACGGAGGCGTTCAGCTGGGACCGGCTGGTGCGACCCGGCGGCCCCAGCCTCATGGGGGACAAGTGGTACAGGACGCGTCACCAGGTCGAGGACGTGGCGGAGATGACCGAGAAGCTGAAGAAGGCGGCCAGGTTCTTCGGCGCCAGCCTCGTCGGTGTGGCCGAGGTCAACGTGAATTGGCTCTACGCCAACCACCGTGAAAACCTTGAGCCTCTGGAGCTGCCCCGGGGCGTGAGGTACGCCGTGGTCATGGCGGTGGAGATGGACGAGCTGGGCATAGCGACGAGCCCCGAGGCGCCTGCCGCCGCCGCCACGGGCGTTGGGTACAGCAGGCTCGCTTTCTTGGCATCTTCTCTGGCCGAGTTCATCAGGAACCTGGGGTACACTGCGGTGCCCGCCTCCAACGGCGTCGGGCTCAGCGTGCCGCTTGCGGTGGACGCGGGGCTGGGCGAGCTGGGCAGGAACGGGCTGCTCATCACCCCGGAGTACGGGCCCAGGGTGCGCCTCTGCAAGGTGTACACGGACCTCCCGCTTGTGCCGGACAAGCCCATCGAGTTCGGGGTGCACGAGTTCTGTATGACCTGCAAGAAGTGCGCTGAGGCGTGCGAGGTGGAGGCCATCAGCTTCATGGACGAGCCAAGCTACGACGGCGTCTGCAAGAGCAGCAGCCCCGGCGCGTTGAAGTGGGCGGTGGACGGCGAGAAGTGCTACAGGTATTGGTGCGAGAACGGCACCGACTGCAGCACCTGCATCAGCGTCTGCCCCTACAACA
>CAZEMD010000021.1:0-13780 GCA_964513225.1 uncultured Candidatus Bathyarchaeia archaeon
GTTGCCGCGGTAGCTCCCCACCTTGGTCTCCAGCACCGAGTAGAATCTTCCATCCCTTTTGAAGGCGTAGCCTTTGCCTATGCCTTCGAATGTTCCCCAGTCTTCTAGCTTGAACGAGAGTTTTGGTTCACTCCTGTAATCGGTAACATACGGCACATCATTCTTATATTTATAATTTATTGGCTAACATATTCCTACTTGAATGAGGATCTCCCACCCGTTTGCGACGAATAATATATACCATAAATAATTACGAAAAGAATATATGTGAGGGCCGTGCCTCCACTAGCCATGCTACCCGCCATCGACATAATACCAGACAGGAGACGGAAGCTCGGCCTGACCCAGAACCAGCTAGCGGACATGGCGGGGGTCAGCCAGAGCTACATCGCCAAGCTCGAGGCCGGCAAGCTGGAGCCCAGCTACCTCAAGGTGAAGGCCATCTTCAAGGCGTTGGACAGCGTCGAGCGCAGGAAGGAGGTTTCCGCCGGGGAGATGATGACACAGGAGGTCTTGAGCGTGGACGCCGAAGCCCATATCCACGAGGCCGTCGATGTCATGAGGAAACACGGGTTCAGCCAGCTCCCCGTCACCGTGGACGGCAAGCCAGTGGGCGGGGTCTCGGAGAGGACCCTCCTGGACCAGGTCCTCTACCCGGGGGACAACAAGCCGCCGGGGATGAGGCTGGTCGGGGAGGTCATGGAGGAGTCGTTCCCCCAGGTCTCAGACGACGCTCCCCTCAGCCTGCTCTCCAGCCTGCTCAAATTCTACCCGGCGGTGCTGGTGCAGAGGAAAGGCGAGATCGTGGGCATAATAACCAAAGCCGACCTGCTGGGCGCCATCAGCTAGGCCCGTCGGTTAAATAATTCTTTTAAGGGGTACACCTACCTCAACTACCCATGAAGCTCAACAAGAGGACGGCCATGACGGTGGTCGTGCTGTTCCTGTTCAGCAGCTCAATGATTATAATGGCGGTTGACACATTTCTCAGGGAACCAGAGGTGAACGAGATAGCTGTGCTAGAGACAAGCCTGGGAGTCATAGAGATCGAGCTAGACCGGGGCGAGGTGCCCGTCACCGTGGACAACTTCGTCGCTTACGTCGAGGAGGGGTTCTACGACGGCCTCGTGTTCCACAGGGTGATAGAGGGCTTCATGATACAGGGGGGAGGCTTCCAGCCAGACGGGACTCGGCGTGAAGGCAACGACCCCATAAGAAACGAGGCCAGGAACGGCCTGAAGAACGAGCGTGGCGCCATAGCCATGGCCAGGACGTCTGACCCGGACTCGGCGACGAGCCAGTTTTTCATCAACACCGTGGACAACCGGGGCTTGGACTACCCCAACCCAGATGGCTACGGGTACGCCGTGTTCGGGAGGGTCGTTGAGGGTATGGATGTTGTTGACGCCATCGAGTCGACGCCCACTGGCGACAGGTCTACATCATTCGGGGTGATGAGTGACTGGCCGGTGACGGACGTCGTCATCGTGAGGGCTTACATTAAGGAAGGCTAGAACAGTCTCATGTGAAAAAAGGGGGTTAACGGGGATAGACTAGCTCCCCGTCGATGAACACCTTCTGTACCTTGGTCATCACGTCCAGAGGGTCGCCGCTAAGCAGCCTCAGGTCCGCGTCCTTGCCCGGCTCTATGCTGCCGACGCGGTCGGCCACGCCCAGTATCTCGGCGGGCACGATGGTGATGGCCTTCAACGCGTAGTCGTAGGGGAGGCCGTGTTTGACGCTGTACGCTGCGCTGAGGGGCAGGAACCTGATGGTGCTGCCCACGGCGTCGGTCTGTATGGCGAACTTGACGCCCGCCTTGTGCATGATCCGGGGTGTCTCGTAGCTCAGCTCCCTCATCTCCCACTTGCTGCGGGCGGCGAGGCTGGGCCCCCAGACCGCCGGGACGCCTTTCTCCGCGATGTACTCGGCTATCCTGTGGCCCTCGGTGGCGTGCTCCCAGCTCATCTCCACGTCGAACTCCTCGCAGATGCGGATGGCGGTCACCGCGTCGTCGGCCCGGTGGGCGTGGGCCCTGAAGGGTATCTCCTTCCTGAGCACCGGGGCGAGGGCCTCGAGCCTGATGTCGTGCTCGGGCTGCTTCTCCGGGTCGTCCTTGAACTTTTCCTGTTTCTCCAGGTAGTTCCTGGTCTTCTGGAGCCACTCTCTGAGGACGCCCGCGACGCCCATCCGGGTGCTGGGCATCTTCTTCTGTTCCACGCCGTAGACGCGCCGGGGGTTCTCGCCGAAGGCTATCTTCATGCCGCTGGGGCTCCTGATGACCATCTCGTCTGTGGTGGTCTTGGGCGCCGTCTTGATGACCACGCCGTAGCCGCCTATGACGTTGGCGCTGCCGGGTAGAACCTGGGCGGTGGTGACGCCCTCCTCAAGGGCGGCGGCGAGGCCGCCCTCGTCGGCGTTGGCCTTGATGGCGTCAAGCGCCCTGACGTGGGGGGTCGCCGGGTCGGTGGCCTCGTTGCCGTCGCTTCCGGCCCAGCCTATGGTCTCCTCCCAGATGCCTATGTGGCAGTGGGCCTCCACGAGGCCCGGCGTCACCACCCTGGCCTTGAGAGTCTTGACGCCTTCAGGCACATTGACGTCCGGCCCCACGGCCTTGATCTTTCCGTTGTCTATGAGGATCGTGCCGTCTACCACGCCGTCTGTGATGGTGTGTATCTTCTTCGACTTTATGGCTAGCATTCTCTGCACCGGTGACGTGTTTGTTGTTGGGATTAAATGGTTTTCCATGGACGGCTTCGAGGCTGTTCCTTTTCCCTGAGGCCGGTTCGATATAACCGGCTACCGGTGATATCGGGAAAAAAATTATTCGATGCCGCAGACCTGCCTTATGGCCGCGAGCATCTTGTCGTTGTTGGGTGGACACCCCTCTACGTAGCAGCCAGCGCCCTCGTGTTTCTTGAGGCAGGTGCCCATAATGATGGGCGTGTTGGGCAGGTCGCCGGGAGGCTCCGCGTTGCTGCCCACGACTATGAACAGGTCCCTTATCTCGCCCATCTTCTTCATCTGCTTCAGGTCGTAGATGACGCTGTGGATGGTGCCTCGGCAGGCGCTGCAGGCGCCGTCGCTTATGACTGTGACGCCCTCGGCGAACTCCAGGTCTGTGGGGGGCCTCTCGAACCTGTAGGTGTAGCTTGTCAGGGGCTCCCCGACGACCACGGGCTCGTCGGCGGGCTCATACATGCCGTGAGCGGCGGCCTCTACAAGGTAGTCCAGCTCCTCTGGCTCGAAGCCCATCATCCTGCTGGCGACCCTGTCCAGCGCCCACACGTCCTTGCTGGCGATGACCGTGTTGAGCTCCACCTTGGCGCCGAAGCTTGGGCCCAGGCCCTCCATGGCGACTATGGCGTCCATTACCGTCAGGTCGAGGGGCACCGTCTTGTTGAGGTCGATGATGCCCTTCACCACGCCTATGGCGTGGAAGCGGCGCTTCATGTGCCTGGGCATCACCCCCTTGAGGTTCTTGACGCCGAGGGTGACCAGGAGCTGGTCGTGGGTCTTCATGATGGGGAGGTTGATCCTGACGTCGGCGTCCATGAATTTCTTGGAGACCTTCACCTCGTCGGTTATCAGTGGCCTCGGCACCTTCAGCGTCACCAGCTCGCTCACGTCCACGTCGACCACCTCGGCTCCCATGGCCTCCGCCATATCCTTTATGCCGCTGAGCTTCAGCGCCTCGGATGTCTTGGTGAAGTACCCCGACCCCTCCACCACCAGCACCCTGCCCGCCCCTGCCTCCTGGCACAGCCTTATCATGGCCTTCACCACCCTCTTGTCGGTGGTGACGCCCGGCGAAGTGACCCTGCCCGTGACGACGTTGGGCTTAAGAGCCACAGTCTGCCCCTGCTCGACCACGGACCCTATGCCGCCGATGAGGTCGATGCTTTTCTTGACCATGGCGTATACTTGTTCCTCGCTGGGCTTGCCGGGCGACTTCACGATGGAGACCCTGCTCATTTCAATCAACTGAATACAGCTTCCTCTCCAATAATAACTCTTGGAAAGACACATAGCGGGCCCACCCCCCATTGTAGTCGATGGAGCGGGGTGAGGTCAGGTTCGTAGGTGTGGTCGCCGGCGTAGAAGGCGACATCTCGACCATCAGAATATACGAGGAGTTCTGCCCCGGGCTCCTCGGGGTCGAGGGCTACAGCCACCTCATAGTACTTTACTGGTTCCACGAGAGGGACACGCCGCGGCACAGGGGCACGCTGCAGGTCTACCCGAGGAGGGGCAGGGTGAACCGGCTGAGAGGCGTCTACGCGTGCAGGAGCCCGTCGAGGCCCAACCCGGTGGGGCACACCGTGGTCGAGCTCGTGGGCGTCGAGGGCTGCGAGCTCACGGTGAGGGGCCTGGACGCCCTGGAGGGCTCCCCGCTGGTGGACATAAAGCCGTACTCGCCTAGGAGCGACTGTTTTCCCGGGGCGAGGACGCCTGACTGGAGCAGATAGGGATCCGTCTTAGCGTCTGCCTCGACTCATGCATTATTAAATACTAGAGCCGTATTCAATACTGAGATCAGGATGAAGACCACTGTTTCTCTCATCAAAGCAGATATAGGTAGCATACCGGGCCACGTTGTTGTGCCCAAGCCATTGCTAGACCTCGCCGAGGCCAAGATGGCCGAGGCTAAGGAGACTGGCCTCATTAACAGCTACTATGTTTTCCACGCCGGTGACGACACCGAGCTCCTCATGACCCACAACCGTGGCGAGGACAACGAGGACATCCACAGGCTCGCGTGGGACACGTTCATGGCGTGCGCCGAGAAAGCGAAGAAGATGAAGCTCCACGGCGCCGGCCAGGACCTCCTCGCAGACGCCTTCAGCGGCAACATAAAGGGCATGGGCCCGGGCTACGCTGAGATGGAGTTCGAGGAAAGGGGCAGCGAGCCCATCGTACTATACGCCGCGGACAAGACGGAGCCTGCGGCGTTCAACTATCTCTTCTACAAGATATACGCGGACCCGGGCAACACCGCTGGCCTAGTCATTGACCCGAGGATCACCTGTGGCTTCAGCTTCGAGGTGCTGGACGGGCTCAACAACAAGAGCGTCACACTGAGCACGCCCGACGAGCTGTACAGCCTCCTCGCCCTCATCGGGGCGACCGAGCGCTACATGATCAAGAAGATCACCCGGAACGACGACGGCGCGCTCGCGGCCGCCAGCAGCACCACCAAGATCAACTACATCGCGGGCAAGTACGTCGGTAAGGACGACCCCGTCTGCATGTTCAGGGCGCAGAGCGGCTTCCCCAGCGTGGGGGAGATCACCAGCCCCTTCCTCCACACGTACATGGTGGCGGGGTGGATGAGGGGCAGCCACTGGGCTCCCTTCTTCCCGGTGGGCCTCAAGGACAGCAGGTGCACCCTCTTCGACGGCCCGCCCAGGATAGTGGGGCTGGGCGTCCAGATATGCAACGGCAATCTAACGTCCGACGACGAAGGAAACCCCATCGTGGTGGACCTCTTCAGCGACCCATCGTTCGATCTGGCAAGGGAGGAGGCCCTGCAGATAGCCAGCTACCTGAGGAGACACGGCACGTTCCAGCCCGCCCGGCTGGGGCCAGGCGCCATGGAGTACACCACTCTTCCCCAAGTCCTCGCCGACCTTGAACACAGGTTCAAGGACGAGGAATAAACCCCTCTTTTCTTTATGCACAGCCGCCTCTCACTTTATTTACCCGTGGGCCCCATTCGGGGTTGAACGGGCAGGTGATGTCTTGAACTACGACGAGGCCCTCGACTGGCTCTACAACGTCAGGAGGTTCGGCCCCGAGCGGACGCTGGGGCCCACGCGCCACGTGCTGGAGCTATTGGGGAACCCCCATGAGGGCTTCAGCTCCATCCACGTGGGGGGCAGCAACGGCAAGGGCTCCACCTCGGCCATGATCGCGTCGATCCTGGGGGCCGGCGGCTATAAGGTGGGGCTGTTCACGTCGCCGCACCTCGAGGACTTCAGGGAGCGCGTCAGGGTGGACGGCGAGCTGATATCGAGGGAGGACGTGGCCAGGATTCTCTCCACTATTAGACCGCTTTTCGAGGAGATGTTGGAGAGGTCCATGCCCCTCAGGTTCTTCGACATAGTCACTGCCATGGCGTTCCAGTACTTCCGGGAGGAGGGCGTGGAGTACGCGGTGCTCGAGGTGGGCCTCGGGGGGAGGCTGGACGCCACCAACGTCGTCGATCCCCTGGTTTCGGTCATCACCAACATCGGGTACGAGCACACCAACATCCTGGGGGAGACGCTGGTGGAGATCGCCGGCGAGAAGGCGGGCATCATCAAGCCGGGGAGGGTGCTGGTGACGGCCACACGGAACAGCGAGGTTTTCCGGGTCTTCAAGGATAGGGCCGAGGAGCTGGCCGCCGAGGTGGTTCACGTGGGCTACGACACCGGCTACGCTAGAACCGGCTCAAGCCTCACCGGGCAGACCTTCAACCTCCACAGCCTCAACGAGTACACGAGCCTCTACGTGCCTCTGCTGGGCGAGCACCAGCTACTCAACGCCGCCACGGCCGTGGCCGCCGTCGAGTGCCTCGGCAGGTACGGCGTCACGGTGCCCGGCGAAGCCGTCCATCGCGGCCTCGCCAACGTAGAGTGGCCCGCCAGGCTGGAGATCGTGATGGAGAGGCCCCTGGTGGTGCTGGACTGCGCCAAGGACGCCGAGGCCACGGAGGCCGTGAAGAGGAGCATCATGGACGACATGAAGCCCCGGCGCATAGTCGCGGTGGTGAGCATGTCCTCGGACAAGAAAATACCGGGGATGATCGACAGCGTGGCGGCGGTGGCCGAGAGGTTCATAATAACCACCCACAGCGTCATGGGCCGCGCCGCCGACCCAGAAGTCATCGCGGCGGAAATAGAGCGAAACGGCAGACCCTACGAGATCATACCGGACGAGGAGGCGGCGTTCAGGAGGGCGCTGGAGCTTGCCGAAGAAGAAGACATGGTGCTGGTCATAGGCTCCGTTTTCCTAGCCGGGTCGGCTCGATCTTTCTTCAGGGAGGTTGCCCGGAGAGCAGCCTAGCCACCTTCAGGGACTCGCTGCTTATCCTCCGCCTCATCATCTCGACGTTACCCGTCAGTGTTCGCTGGGCCTCTCCGCGTTCTTCATGGACTCGGTCCACTCTGTCGCTCAGGGCGTCCAGGCCGTCCCCGGCGTGGCATAGGTACCGGCTCACCCCCGCCAGCTCCATGAACCCGTCGATCTTAACGTCGTAACCTACGCTGGCCACGGGCGTCCCGGCGAGCCCCGCCAGCACAAGCGAGTGGAGGCGCAGCCCCACCACCAGCGACGCCTCCGCGGCCAGCCTCAGCGCCGCCTCCGGCGAGGCCGGCCTGGGCAGCGTCTCGGCTTCCCCGCTCCTCATCAGGTTCATCACCCTGGTTATCTCAACCCGGTCGTCGTCGGGGGCCGCCGTGTGGAAGGGCGTGAACCGCACCGCGTAGCCCATGGAGATGAGGTGGTCGGCGGCCCTGGCGACCATGTGCCTGATCCTGTTGATCTCGGACGAGGATAGGGGCTGGTGGTAGCTCCTCCTGTGGGCCAGTGAAAGGTGCCTCGGGCATACCAGCGCCACCGGCTCCCGGGGCTCCTCGGCCGCCGCCCTCTCCATGTGCAGTGCGCTGTCACCGGTGACCACTATGGGGGTGCGGGTGAGCCGCGTCAACACGCCGCGCGACGGGGCGTCCCTCGTGGATATGAGTTTGGCGCCCCTGAGGAGCAGCCTCGTGACCTCCCGTCCCTTGAACGAGGACAGGGGTTTGGCTCCGACGCCGAAGAACACCAGGGGCTTGCCCTTGATGGTGGGGAGGGCCATGTGTATGGCTCTGCTGAGGTGGCCGTAGTCGTAGATGGGGGTGCCGCCGGAGACTATGCAGCCGTCGGCCTCGTCGAACACATTGAGGTACTCCTCCCTGTTCCTGACGAGGCTGCGGGGGCTCCGTAGCCTTACGGATTCGACTCCGCACACCCGCTCCGTGTACCCGGGGTCGGTGGAGAGGGCGACAAGCTCCACGCCCGGCATCGAGGCGCCCAGGACGTTGCGGAGGCCTATGAGTATGGCCTCGTCCCCCAGGTTCCTGGAGCCGAACCAGCCGCCGAACACCACCAGCCTCAAGCCTGGACCTCACTGGACTCGTATATCTCGACGTGGAGGTCCACTACCCTCCCGGCCTCGTGGACCTCCATGACGTGGCGTCGCCCCCTGCGCCCCTTGTCTTGTCTCTCGTCGTCCGCGAGGAGCCTGTCGAGTGCGGAGGAGTAGTCGCCGTCCTCGACGACGTAGCCGTACTCCGATGTCAGGTCGTCGGGGTTCTCGCCGCTGATTATGGGTGTCCCGTGGGCCAGGGCCTCCAGGAAGCTCACGGGGAGGGCCTCGCGTATGCTGGTGTTCACCAGCGCCCAGCTCGCCCCCAGTATCCTGGATTTCTCCTCCTCTGTGACGAAGCCCGTCAGTTGGAGGTTGGGTACGCCGCGATACCTTTCCCGCAGCTCCCTGTCCTTCGCGTCGTCGTGGCTGCGCCCCATGGCGATGAACCGGACGTCCGGGTGTTCCTGGGCAAGCTCGAGGAACAGCTCCACCCTCTTCTGGGGGTCCCAGCGGGCGAGGAAGCAGACGGTGGGCCTCGGGCTCTTCCCGGTGGGCTTCTCGGGCACGGGCACCGGGTTCGGCAGGAGGCGGGGCGTCTCCTCGAAGCCGTAGTATGCTCTGGCTTTCTCGGCGAGGAACCATGCCTGCGTATACAGGGCGTCGGCGCGTCTGCACGCGGACGAGAGCACGCGCTTCTCCAGCCTCACCCTTGCGCTGTGTGTGAGGCCCCTGTACCTGGGCTCCACCTCGGCTATCCTCGCCCACTCGCGTGCGTCGTAGGGGTCTTGGAACGTGATCAGGTGGCGTTTTTCGGGGGCCGCCCTCTGGGCGACGTAGGTGTTCAGGCTCACGGCCTCGCTGTGGTAGATGTCCGCGTCGACTTCTCTGACTAGGTCGATGTAGCCGCGCCTGGATGCCAGGGTCCCAGCGGGCCACGGGAGCCCCGTGCTCGGCTCGTAGCTTAGCACCTTCACGCCGTTCACCCTCTCAACGGGGGCCTGGCCATTTCTTCTTGGTGTCACCACGTAGACGTCGAAGCCCCTATCTGCTAGTTCCTCGCTCAGGGTCTTGGTGACGTACCCGAAGCCGCCGTGTACCCCCAGCCCGAAATACTCCGGCGAGACGTAGCAAACCCTCAAGGCATATCATTGAGTTTCTAGTAAACCTAAAATATTTGTGTCTATAGTATGGGTTACTTGGCTGTCCGCCTGTGGGGGGTTTGAGGGTGATGCCGGGGGCCAGCCTCGTGGTGCCGGTGCACAACGAGGCGGGGCTTCTCAGGGTCAACGTGCATGTTCTCAGCGAGTATCTTGCGCGGCACTTCAGTAGTTACGAGATCATCCTCGTGGAGAACGGCAGCGTGGACGACACCGGCACAGTGGCCCACGAGCTTAAAGGCTCTCTGAGCGGGGTCAGGGTCGTGGAGCTGGAGGAGGCGTGTCTAGGCGAGGCCCTCAAGGCGGGGGTGAGGTCCGCGGCCCACGACAGGGTGGTCTATTTTCCCATAGACCTCTCAGTAGACATGGCGTTCATACCGGAGAGCGTGAGGCTGCTGGACGAGTACAGCCTCGTGGTGGGCTCCAAGCGGCTCAACGGGGACTTGGACCATCGCCCCTTTCATAGAAGGACCCTGAGCAGGGGCTACCACTGGCTCGTGAGGAAGCTGCTCCGCACCAGCCTCACCGACACCACGTGCGTCAAGGCTTACAGGCGAAGTTCCTTCCTGGAACTCGCGGCGCTGGTTCCGACGCGCAGCCAGGTGTTCGAGACCGAACTGCTGGTAGAGGCTAGGAGGCGGGGCTACGCCGTGAAGGAGGTGCCCGTGGCCGTCGACGACCGGCGCCCCAGCCGTCAGCCCCTCGGCGTCAAGGTGAGCCTCAAGCTCCGGGACCTCCTCTCCGCGCGTCTCGACGTGGTGGCCCTGGCGCTGGGCTGCGCGGCGCTCGTCGCGGGGCTTGCCTCGCTGGCGTGGCTTTCCCTGAGCAAGGTCTTCTCGGGCAGCCCCGGGTTCGTGAACCCGTACTCGTACCTCATCTCCACGCTGCTGGTCACCTCGGGGTTCCAGATGGCCCTGTTCGGGCTCCTCGCTAACCTCATCCTCCAGATGAGGAAGTCTGCGGAGCCGCGGGAACCCGGCGGAGTCGAGACGAGAGAGGATCAGGATAACTGATATATCCAGTGCCTGTATGCTGCACTGTATGTACGAAGACGTCGTGGAGTACCTCCGGCTCAACTACATGAGGGTCGTCTGGGCCGTCGTCTCGGTCCTGCTGGTCTACGCGGCCTACCGCGTATTATCCGGGTTCATCAAGAGGAAAGGCCAGCAGCTGGAGCTCGAGCCCCACGTCCGGAACATCATCAGGCTGCTGCTCAGGGTGGTCGCCATAGTGGTGGCCACCACCACGGTGTTCAACATCTTCGAGCTGCCCACAAACCTGTTCCTGGGCAGCTCCGCCCTCATAGGCGCCGCCCTGGGCTTCGGCTCCAGCCAGACCATCAACAACGTCGTCGCCGGGTTCTACGTACTGGTCACCCAGCCCTTCAAGGTCAAGGACTACGTGAAGATCGCCGACCTGGAGGGCCAGGTCGAGGAGATAAGCATCAACTACACGAGCCTGTACACGCCGACGTTCAACCTACTCAAGGTGCCCAACACCCAGGTCATGAACAGCAAGATACTGAACCTCACCCACGAGGGCAACATAAAGTACACCTTCAAGGTGAACTTCGGCCACGAGTTAACGGAGAAACAGGTCATGGACATGATCCTCAAGCCAGCCATCGAGGATTTCCACGAGAACTGCGGGGACGGCGAGTTCAGGTGCCCCGAGGCCTACATGGACGTCGTCGACAGGCTGGGCAAGACCTACATGATAAGGCTCTTCATCCCGAAGGGTGAGGCCAAGACCCTGTACACGGTGCAGCCTGAGCTTACCCGCCTCATAATGGGTAAGTACGACGAAGTCAGAGGAGCCTCCAAGTAGCTCCTCGAAAATTTCAAATCCTCTCCGACATAACTAAACGAAGCGTTCTGGTGAATTGTCTTGGTTGACCCCATATGGATTGCGCGGGACCCGTCGGCTTGCTCGGGGTGCAGACGCTGCGAGCTCGCATGTAGCATACACCACGAGGGATGGATGTGGCCCGAGGCTTCAAGAGTCAGAATATTCATGCCCTTCCCGGGCCTAGAGGTGCCGCACCTCTGCTCCCAGTGCATGGACTATCCATGCGTCGAGTCGTGCCCAGTTGACGCACTCAGCGTCGACCCCACGTATGGTGCGGTGATAGTGGACCGTGAGAAATGCAACAGCTGTGGTAATTGTATAAAGGCGTGCCCAGGCACGGTTCCCTTCATGCACCCAGGCGACAACAAGGCGACAATATGCGATCTTTGCGGCGGCGAGCCCAAGTGTGTCGAGGTGTGCACGGAAGCCGGCTACAACGCTTTGACGATCGTGAACGAGGGGCCGAACATCAACAGGAAGCTGTACAGCAGGAACCCGGTTGACACCGCCCGGGACCTGGCTGTGAAGTTCTTCGGCGAGAAGGGACTGGAGGTCATAGAATGACTCCAGGCGGATACGCTGGAAAGTGGCTGGACGTAGACCTCACCAGGGGCAGGGTCGAGGAGTTCACCTTCCCCTACGAGACCCTTGAACAGTACTTCGGCGGCAGAGGCATAGCCACCAAGATACTGTGGGACCGCGTCGGCGAGAGGTGGGATAGCCTCGACGGCCATGCCCCGGAGAACCCCCTCATATTCGCCACGGGCCCCATGACGGGCATCTACCCCGGGGCCCGCATCTGCGTCAGCGGTAAGAGCCCCGTCAGCAACGGCGTCGTGGGCTCGACGGCCGCCACCGAGACGGCGGTGGAGCTCAGGACCGCTGGCTACGACGGCATAGTCTTCACCGGGAAATCAGAAAAACCCGTTTACTTCCTGGTGACGGACGACGGCGGTGAGATCAGGGACGCAGGCCACCTCTGGGGTCTGGACTGCGAAGACACGCTCATCAAGCTCAACAAAGAGGTCACAGACGAGCTTAGCAAGAGGAAGCCCAACGTCGGGCTCTGGAAGGAGCCGGCCACCATGTACATAGGCCCCGCGGGCGAGAACCTGGTCAGGAACGCGGCCATCTGCACCAAGGTGTGCCACGCCGCAGGGTACGGCGGCTACGGCAGCGTCATGGGCAGCAAGAACCTGAAGGCCGTCGCCGCCAAAGGCAGGGGCAGCCTCCCCGAGGTGGACGCCCCCGAGGCGTGCTACCTCCTGTGGAGGAAGGCCCACGAGGGCTGCATGACCAACACCCCGTTCAGGCGCTGGGGCACCGGTTACCTGGGGTACAGCGTCGGCGCCGACACCAGCAGCGAGCCCATACGGAACTGGCAGGAGGAGTGGCACGACGAGAAGAGCATGGGCGTCCCCAACTACATGGACCGTTTCTGGGTCAAATCAAAGTGGGCGGACTTCAACTGCACCACCAACTGCATGAAGGTGAGCTGCGTCAAGGCCGGGAAGTGGAAGGGCGACATCACCGACATGCCCGACTACGAGCTCCAGGCCTACTGCGGCACCAACCTGGGCATCTTCGACGCGAGCGACAACGTCCACATAAGCACCCTCATGGACAAGCTGGGCCACAGCGGCATCAACGGGCCCAACACCATGGGCTACGCCGCCGAGCTATACCAGCGAGGCATACTCACCGAGGAAGACATAGGCTTCAAGCTTGAGTGGGGCGACACCGAGGCATTCGACAGGCTCGCCCACATGATGGCGTACAGAGAGGGCATCGGCGACATACTCGCCGAAGGCACCTACAGGGCCGCACTGAAGATCGCGGAGATGAAGGGCCTGGAGCCGGAGGAGCTGCTGAGGTACGCGGTTCAGGTGAAGGGCATCGAGGTGGGGGCCCACGGCACCCGCAGCGACAAGGACTACACCCACGACATGTGCTACGCCGCCAGCGTGCAGGGCGGCGACCACACCAGCACCGTCACCGACGGCTACAGCGACATGAGCGAAGCCGTCTTCTTCGACTCCGCCGTGTTCTGCATGTTCACGGCGAGGGGCCCAAGCCAGGAGCTCATCTTCGACTTCGCCAAGGCCATAACTGGTTTCCCCATCACCATCGAGAGCTGGAGAAGGGAGACCGGCCCAAGGATCGTGACGCTTCAGAAGGCGCTGCTTCTCATGGGCGGTCCCGACGTCACATGGGAGCCCGTCGTGGACGACGACAACCCGCCCAGGTTCTACGAGCCCCTGCCCAGTGGCCCCTACAAGGGGCAGACGACGGACAGGGAGCTGGTGGACATGCGCATCCAGGCTTACTTCGAGACCCTGGGATGGGACGAGAGGGGCATCCCCACCAGGGAGACCCTCGACGGGCTCGGGCTGTCGGACGTCGATCCTTTGATGGAGAAGTTCCGTCAGTAACTTTTTTACTACTTTATCACAATCAAATACGATATGCATGTTTATGCATTTCGAATTATGGTCACATTTTACGAATCTTTTTATTCAGCACTATAAGACAAGTATGCATATACTTTTGGTGAAAACATTGGTAAAACCTATCTGGATTGCGCGGGACCCCTCCTCTTGCTCGGGTTGCAGACGCTGTGAGCTCGCATGCAGCATGCACCACGAGGGCTGGATGTGGCCTG